>NZ_JAOCEW010000024.1:0-86112 GCF_029841665.1 Stenotrophomonas sp. GD03819 | reverse complement strand
CGAAGCCAATGGCTCAGATCGCCAGTTCGGCCTCCACGTCCTGCACCTTGCGCCGGGCCAGCGCCAGGTTGGACTTGGTACGGTCCAGCACGATGTAGAAGAACAAGCCCTTCTTCTTCGCCACCGGGCGCATGATGTGGTACGCCTTGCCCAGCGAGATCAGGATGTCCTCGATGCTGTCGTTGAGGTTCAGCGACGCGGCGGTCTTCATCTTGGCGCGGATCACTTCGGTGTTGCCGGCGGCGGCCACTTCCATGTCCATGCCGGCACCGGCCTCGCCCAGCAGCATGCCGCTTTCGTAGTCGACCAGCGCCACTGCCTGCGCGCCGTCGATGCCCATCAGTGCGTTCAACGATTCATTCAATCCAGCCACGTCGCACCCCTTGTCGATGTTGGTTCGAGCCCCTCGTTCCCCTGCGGCCGGGCTCACGATCCGCCGAGTTCGGCCAGGATCGCCTGGCCACATTCCCTGCTCTGCCACAGCACCTGGCCGATCACGCTGCGCTGGTCGCAGGCTGCCATCAGCAGCAGCGGTGCACGTCCCTCGGCCTGGATCGCCAGCATCAGCACCTTGCCGCCGGCCGCCTCCAGCATCAGCGTCTGCAGATCCCCCAGCAGCAGTTCGCGCCCGACCGCCGCGGCCAGCGCCAGCATCGCGCTGGTCATTGCCGCCAGCCGTTCGCCGCGCCCTTCGGCACCAGCGCTGACCAGGGCAAAGCCATCGACACTGGCCAGCACTACCGTGCGCACGCCTTCCACCCGCTGCTGCAGGTCCTGCAGCAGCGGCTGCAGGCGCGCACGCTGGCCGGCATCGGGCAGCACCGCCATCTGCCCGTCAGCCATGCGCGGCCACCAGTGCATGCGCTTCCATTTCGCTCATCAGTACATCCATCAGCAGCAATCCCTGTTCGCGGTCGCGGGCATCCACCGCCAGCAAAGGCAGCGGTTGATCATCCAGGCTGGCGCGTGCAGCCCAGTCGTCCAGCGCAGCGTGCGGCGCCTGGTCGAGATGGGTGACCGCCACCACCAGCGCCAATGACGCTGCGAACGGCTGCAGCACCTGCAGGTAGTCCTCCAGCTCGCCGGCCAACCCGGCACGGCGCGCGTCCAGCAGCAGCACCGCACCACGTGCCCCCTGCAGCAGGATCGGCCACAGGAAATCAAAGCGCTGCTGGCCGGGTGTCCCGTAGAGCCGCAGGCGTTCGCCGTTGGGCAGGTCGATGTCTGCGTAGTCCAGCGCGACGGTGGTGGAGGCCTTGTCGGCACCGAGGCGATCACTGTTGGCCACATCGGTGTCGATCACCGCCCCGGCCGCGATGCTGCGCACGAGTGTCGACTTGCCGCTGCCCATGCCACCGAGCACGACCACCTTGTGCTCACGCATTGCGCTCGCTCCCACGCAGGTGGCGCCACAGGCGAGCAAGCAGGCCGTTGTCGGTGCCATTGCCGCGTAGTGCCGTCATCGGTGCCGCCGGGGCGCTCTGCAACTGTGCGTAACCGCAGAGATAGGCGGCATGGATGAAATCACGCACCGCCGCAGCCGGCAACTCGAGCAGCATCGCGCATTCTTCAACCGTGCACGCGCGCTTGAGCAGCAGCGAACACAGGCGGAAGCCATCGTGGTCGTGACCCAGCACGCGGAAATCCGGCCAGCGCAGCAGCTTCACCGAGGCGCCACGCAGGCGTTCGTCCAGTGCCTGCCAATGGCGGCTGCATTGCGCCCACTGCCACAGCAGCGGCCGCAGTGGTTGGCGTGGCCGCTCGCCGGCCAGGGCCTGCAAGCGAGCCGGCGTGAGCGCATCCAGCTGCAGGCGTTCGAAGGCATCGGCCAAACGCTCCACCAGCACGCTCGCGGGCTCCTGCAGCAGCACGGCCTGGTCATGCTCGAGGTCCATCAGCAGGACGGGATCACCCGCGTCACTCAGCAGTGCCTGCCCCTGGCGCAGGGGCAGCCGCTCGCGCAGCAGGCGGGTGATGGCGTGCGCACCATCGGCAAGACGGATCGGTGCGGGTGCGTGCATGGTCAGGGGCTCCACTGCCAACTGCATCCCGCGCAGGGCGCGGCCGATGGCACCGTCATCAAGTATGTCCTGATGGCCATCGCCGTCGCGCAGCTGGCCCCCCAGATCCTCGATCCAGCACTGCAGTCGCGGGCGTTGCTGGCGCATGCGCAGGGCCGCGTTGCGCAGCGCCGGCGTATCGCGGATGACCAGCAGGTCGCAATCGTCCAGATCCTGGCTGCGGCGGATCTGGCCGTCCGGCAGCGCCGATGCTACGCGTAGCCGCTGCAGCAGGGCCTGCTCGCCCTGGATGTCGGTTCCCACTACCAGCACGCGTGCCATCCGTGTTCCCCGTGCGGCCACCTCCCCGGTGGCCTCGCGTCGCCAAGGCTAGGACATCGCCAGCGGCAGCCGTCGTGATCGACTGCTCAGATCGGAAGCGGTTGCAGACGGTGTCCGATCGGTTCTGCGACAGCCATCGCGGGCAAGTTTCATGCCGCTTTGACGGCATTCCGACCGCCAACGGATGTCACGGTTCTGGACGCGGGTCGAATGGGGCCGCCCAAAAAGAAACCCGCGCCGAAGCGCGGGTTCCGGGGTCACGACCGAACGGCGACGGATCAGCCGCGCAGCTGCTCCAGCGCGGCGTTGAGGGTCGCGCTCGGGCGCATCGCCTTGCTGGCCTTGGCCACGTCCGGGCGGTAGTAGCCGCCGATGTCCACGGCCTTGCCCTGCACCGCGATCAGCTCTTCAACGATTTTCTGCTCGTTGTCGGTCAGTGCCTTGGCCAGCGGAGCGAAGCGCGCCTTCAGTGCAGCATCTTCGTCCTGCGCGGCCAGGGCCTGGGCCCAGTACAGCGCGATGTAGAAGTGGCTGCCACGGTTGTCGATGCCACCCAGCTTGCGCGACGGCGACTTGTCGTTGTCCAGGAACTGGCCGTTGGCTTCGTCCAGGGCCTTGGCCAGCACACGGGCGGCAGCGTTGTCGTAGCGGTTGCCCAGGTGTTCCAGCGAGGCGGCCAGGGCCAGGAACTCACCCAGCGAATCCCAGCGCAGGTAGTCCTCTTCGACGAACTGCTGCACGTGCTTCGGCGCCGAACCACCGGCACCGGTCTCGAACAGGCCACCACCGGCCATCAGCGGCACGATCGACAGCATCTTGGCGCTGGTGCCCAGCTCCATGATCGGGAACAGGTCGGTGAGGTAGTCGCGCAGCACGTTGCCCGTCACCGAGATGGTGTCCTCGCCCTTGCGGATGCGGGCCAGCGAGAACGAGGTCGCTTCCACCGGTGGCAGAATGCGGATGTCCAGGCCGTTGGTGTCGTGGTTCTTCAGGTACTGCTCGACCTTGGCGATGACCTGCGCGTCGTGGGCGCGGGCGGCATCCAGCCAGAACACGGCCGGGGTGCTGCTCAGGCGGGCGCGCTCGACGGCCAGCTTGACCCAGTCCTGGATCGGCGCGTCCTTGGTCTGGCACATGCGCCAGATGTCACCGGCTTCCACAGCGTGCTCGAACACCACGGTGCCAGCGTCGTCGGTGACCTTGACCACGCCATCGGCGGCGATCTGGAAGGTCTTGTCGTGCGAGCCGTACTCTTCGGCCTTCTGCGCCATCAGGCCGACGTTCGGCACCGAGCCCATGGTGGCCGGGTCGAAGGCCCCGTGCGCCTTGCAGTCGTCGATGACGGCCTGGTACACGCCGGCATAGCAGCGGTCCGGAATGACGGCCTTGGTGTCCTGCAGCTTGCCTTCGGCATTCCACATCTTGCCGGAGTCGCGGATCATCGCCGGCATCGAGGCGTCGACGATCACGTCGCTCGGCACGTGCAGGTTGGTGATGCCCTTGTCCGAGTTGACCATGGCCACGCCCGGACGCTGTGCGTACTCGGCAGCCAGGTCGGCTTCGATCGCAGCGCGGGTGGCTTCGGGCAGCGACGGCAGGCGCGCAGCCAGGTCACCGATGCCGTTGTTGGCATCGAAACCGGCCTGCTTCAGCACGTCGGCATGCTTGGCCAGCACGTCCTTGTAGAACTCGTTGACCGCCACGCCGAACATGATCGGGTCGGAGACCTTCATCATGGTCGCCTTCAGGTGCAGCGAGAACAGCACGCCCTGGGCCTTGGCATCGGCGATCTGCTCAGCGATGAACGCGGCCAGCGCCTTGCGGCTCATCACCGCGGCATCAACGATCTCGCCGGCCTTGACCGCGGTCTTTTCCTTCAGCACGACGGTGCTGCCGTCCTTGCCGTGGAAAGTGATCTTCAGCGCACCGGCGCTGGCCAGGGTGGCCGACTTCTCGCTGCCGTAGAAATCACCGGCGGCCATGTGCGCGACGTGCGACTTCGAATCCGACGCCCAGGCGCCCATGCGGTGCGGATGCTTGCGCGCGTAGTTCTTCACCGACAGCGGTGCGCGGCGGTCGGAGTTGCCTTCGCGCAGCACCGGGTTCACCGCACTGCCCTTGACCTTGTCGTAGCGCGCCTTGTAGTCGCGCTGCTGGTCGTCGGCCGGGGTTTCCGGGTAATCCGGCAGCGGATAGCCCTGGTCCTGCAGTTCCTTGATGGCCGCCTTCAGCTGCGGCACCGAGGCGGAGATGTTCGGCAGCTTGATGATGTTGGCGTCCGGGGTGGTCGCCAGCTGGCCCAGCTCGGCCAGGTCGTCGCTGACCTTCTGCGCGTCACTGAGCAGTTCCGGGAACAGCGACAGGATGCGGCCGGACAGCGAGATGTCACGGGTTTCCACCACGATGCCTGCGGTGGCGGTGTAGGCGCCGACGATCGGCAGCAGCGACTGGGTGGCCAGGAACGGGGCTTCGTCGGTCAGCGTGTAGAGGATCTTGGACATGGGGGACTTGGACTCTGTAGCAATGCTCAGGGGAAGGCCGGCGCCAGCGCCGGGCCACGTGCAACCGTGTCGCTTTCCCCCGTCGCCGTCAGGGTGGGCGCGCGGCGGGGAAACCCCTGCATTGTCGCGTTTTCAGCCGCGCGGGGCAAAGCCACGCCATACGCAGTGGTACTGCATGCCGGCAACGCTGTGATCCATCCGCACACCGTGCGGGTGAAGCGCGGCCCGGTTGTCAGTAGCTCCACGCCATGCGTGGATGGGGCCAATCGTCGCCCAATAAAAAAGGACGCAGCCTCGCGGCTGCGTCCATCGTGAGCCCTGCCGGGAGAGAGTCGGCAGGACTTACTTGACCTCGAACTCCTGCGGCGTTCCGGCCGCCTTGCCATCGACGGTGACCTCGGCGCGGTACTTGCCGGCCGGCCAGCCCTTTGCATTCTTGAACGTGACGTTGGTGGTTTCCGCACCGCTGGTGTTCAGCGTGGCGTTCTGTTCGCCGGCCACCTGGCCGTCCTGGTAGGTCAGCTTCGCGCCAACGGTGACGTTGTTGGCGGCACCGTCGGTCTTGACCGAGACGATGACGTCGTCCTTCGGTGCGAACAATGCCGTGGTCGCAACCGACTTGTCGGCGGCTGCGGTCTTGCCGACGGTGACCGCCGAGACGCTCACTGCAGCAGCTTCGGCCATCGGCGGCGGCGCACCGGTCATCGGTGCGGGTGCTGCCGGTTCGGCCGGAGCGGTCGCTGCCGGAGCGGCGTTGCTGTCGGTCGACTCTTCTTTCTTCTTGCAACCGACCAAGGCGACGCTGCCCAGCAGGGCGGCGATCAGGGCGGTCTGGAGCGGGGTGGTCTTGATCATTCGGGGTTCCTCCCAGGGATTGTCGGACGGCGTTCGATGGCCGGCTTACTTCGGCGGCAGCTTCAGGGTCTGGCCCGGGAAGATCTTGTCCGGGTCATCAAGCACATCGCGGTTGGCTTCGAAGATCTTTTTCCAGGCGTTGGCGTCGCCCAGATGCTGCTTGGCGATCTTCGACAGCGAGTCACCCTTCTGCACGGTATAGGTGCCGCCGCTGACAACGTCTGCGGTGCTGTCCACCGAGGCGCTGACGCCGGAGAAGTCCGCCTTCGGCACCTGCTCGGCGGTACTGTCGACGCTGCCACTGACGCCGGAGAAATCGGCTTTCTTCTCGGTACTCATCCACAACTCCCGTCTGCATGACTACGTGGTTCGCACGGTGCCATGGAGGTTGTTAAATGGGGATGGTGCAGATGTGAAGCCGCCCCCGGGGGCGGCTGAACAATCGGGGCGGAAGGTGGCCGCTGCGCTCGCCGGGCGTGGCCCGGCGCTACCCGTAACCGCCTGCGACGGTTACTGGCGCAGTTCGCGGTAGGTCGCAGCCGGGGCGGCGATGCCGGGACTGGCGCGCCAGGGATTGATGTCCAGGCCACCACGGCGGGTATAACGGGCCTCCACTTCCAGCCACTGCGGCTGGCAGCGCGAAGTCACCTCGCTGAAGATCCGCTCAACGCACTGCTCGTGGAACTCGGCGTGCTCGCGGTAGCTGACCAGATAGCGCAGCAGGCCAGCACGGTCGATCTTCGGCCCGCGGTAACGCAGGCTGACCGTGGCCCAGTCCGGCTGGCCGGTGACCGGGCAGTTGGACTTCAGCAGCGACGAGACCAGGGTCTCTTCCACCACCTCGCCCGCATCGGCGGCGAGGAAGTCCGCCTGCGGCGGACCGTAGCAGTCGATCTCCACGTCCAGCCCGTCGATGGATTCACCGAGCGGCGTCTCACGCAGGCCCGGCAGGCCGAACTCGACCTGGACCGGCGCACCGGCGCAGGCCGACAGATCCGCCACGATGCGCGCGCGCAGAGCCTCGGCGCTGTCGATGCGGGTGCTGTTGAGGGAGTTGAGGTACAGCTTGAACGACTTCGATTCGATCAGCCGCGGCGAGGTGCATGGCACCTGCACGGTGGCGACGGCGACCTGCGGCTTGCCACGCGGGTCGAGCCAGCTCAGCTCGAAGGCGTGCCAGCGGTCGTGGCCGACGAACGGCAGCGCGGCGTCATCGAGGCCGATCTCGGCGCGGGCGCCGCTGCGGGGGATGGGGAACAGCAGGCCGGGATCGTACTGCGACGGGTAACTGACCTCGCGACCGAGGCTGGAATCCTGTGGGGTGTTCATGGGCGTCATTGTATCGCGCGGACGGCGGGCCTTCGGCCGGGCCGGCCAACGGCGGAGCCCCTCCGTGGTGGTTCAGGACAGGATCTCGGGGTCGGCCGGGAGGGTGGGTTGGCTGGGGGCCGCTGCAAGTACGTCCATGTAAGCTCGGTCGCCGCTTGCTCGTGTGCGCCGTCCTGCGCACACGGCAAGACCGGGGTTGGGCGTCCTGCCCAACCCGCCCGAGGCATGCCTCGGGCCCATGCGGCTCACGCCCCCAGCCAACCCACCCTCCCGGCCACGGACAGTTTCCTGCGCCACCACGGGAAGGATCAGAAAAATCAAAATCAAAAGCCGATCCTTCAGACGTTCATGACGTCCGCCGTGTCGACCAAGGTCGACACCTACCAAAGCAGAATGTCGTTCTGACAGCAGCAGGAAACTGTCGAAGGCGGGGTGGGTCCGGTTGAGGGGGTGTCCGCGGCATGGATGCCGCGGCCAAGCCCCCAGGGACCGGTTTACGGCGTCCCCCTCAACCGGACCCACCCCGCCATCCCACGGAATGCACGCTTTTGACGTTGACGTTGATTTGAGCGGGTGCAGGGC
Organism: Stenotrophomonas sp. GD03819; assembly: GCF_029841665.1. NCBI lineage: Bacteria > Pseudomonadati > Pseudomonadota > Gammaproteobacteria > Lysobacterales > Lysobacteraceae > Stenotrophomonas > Stenotrophomonas sp. GD03819. The sequence continues at coordinate 78,503 of NZ_JAOCEW010000024.1, read as the reverse complement.
TGCAAGCCCTGCCGGAAACCCTCACCCCGCCGGAGTGCCTGCACCGTGCAGGTAATCCAGGCTCACCTGCAGCAACGCCCGCAACCCAACATCCAGCGCCTTCTCATCCAGCAGGAACTTCGGCGAATGATTGGCCGGCGCCGTCGCCGGGTCGATGCCCACGCTGGTGGAGCCGACGAAGAAGAACATCCCCGGCACTTCCTTCGCGTACAGCGAGAAATCCTCCGCACCCATCTGCAGCGGCGGCTCGTACACGTTGTCCTTGCCCACCACCGCCTGCAGGCTCGGCAGCATCTTCGCGGTCAGTGCCGGATCGTTCACCGTGGCCGGGTTGCCCTCCGATTCGTAGATGTCGGTCACCGCCTTGGCACCGTGCGCAGCCGCCGTGTGCTCGGCCACGTTGCGCAGGTCGGCGAAGATCTGCTGGCGCATGCCTTCGTCGAAGGTGCGGATGGTGCCGACCATTTCCACTTCATCGGGAATGATGTTGTAGCGGATGCCGCCGTTGATCGCGCCGAAGGTCAGCACCGCCGGTTGCTTGGACAGATTGGCGCGGCGGCTGACGATGGTCTGCGCGGTGCCGACCAGATCGGCGGTGGCGACGATCGGGTCAACACCGTTCCATGGCGCCGAGCCGTGCGTCTGGCGGCCGATCACCTTGATGCCGAAACGGTCCGAGGCCGCCATCAGCGGGCCACCGCGCACCGCGATTTGTCCGGCCTGCACACTGGAGAACACGTGCAGGCCGAATACCGCCTCCGGCTTGAAGTCGGCGAACAGGCCTTCCTTCAGCATCAGTGCGGCACCGCCCTCTTCCGGCGGCGGTGCACCTTCCTCGGCCGGCTGGAAGATCAGCATCACCTGGCCCGGCAGGTCCTTCTTCATCGCGACCAATGCTTCGGCCACGCCCAGCAGGGTGGCGGTGTGCGCGTCATGGCCGCAGGCATGCATCACGCCCACGGTCTGCCCGCGGTACTGGTCGGTGGCCTTGGAGGCGAACGGCAGGCCGGTCTGTTCGGTCACCGGCAGCGCGTCCATGTCCGCGCGCAGGGCGATCTTCGGGCCGGGCTTGCCGCCTTCGATGATCGCCACCACGCCGTGGTGGGCGATGCCGGTCTTCGGCTTCAGGCCCATCGCACGCAGGCGCTTGGCGACCTCGGCCGAGGTTCGCACCTCGCGGTTGGACAGCTCCGGGTGCTGATGGAAGTCACGGCGCCATTCGACCACCTTGGCCTGCAGGCGCTGGGCGGCGGCGGTCACTTCGGGGCGTTGCCCGTCCTGGGCATGGGCAAGGACCGGCAGGGCCAGCAGCAGGGCGGACAGCAGCAGCGAACAGCGCATCGCAATCTCCACGGCAAAGGGGGTTCCAGCTGAATGTAGGGCAACGCCGCCGCCACGGGAACCTCCGCGGCCAGATCCGGTCATAGCGCCCGTCCCATCCGTCATGCAGGAAACGTGATGTGGCGCAGGTATGCTTTGCGCATTGCCAACCGGGGCCGCGCCCCGTCCAGCCCTCTTGGAGTCCTTGAATGTCACGTGTTTGGAAGATCGTGCTGCTGGTCGTGGCGGTACTGGTGCTGGCCGTGGTCGGCCTGCGCGTACTTGGCGGGGGCAAGGAAAAGGCCGGTGGCGCGGCAGCAGCTGCGCGCCAGGGCGGTGAAGACCCGGATGCCGGCCCGGTGCCGGTCACCGTGGTGGATGCGGCACGCCAGGACGTGCCGGTCTATGCCAGCGCGCTGGGCACGGTGACGGCAATGAACACCGTCACCGTCAGCCCGCAGGTGGGCGGACAGCTGATGAGCCTGAACTTCCGCGAAGGCCAGGAAGTGAAGAAGGGCGATGTGCTGGCGGTGATCGACCCGCGCACCGCCCAGGCCAGCTATGACCAGGCGGTGGCATCCAAGCGCCAGAACGAGGCGCTGCTGGCCACCGCGCGTTCCAACTACCAGCGCTCGAACGCGCCGGAGTATCGCCAGTTCGTCGCCAAGACCGATCTGGATACACAGCGAAACCAAGTGGCACAGTACGAAAGCGCAGTCGCGGCGAACGAGGCCAGCATGCGCTCGGCGCAGGTGCAGCTGCAGTACACCAAGGTCACCGCGCCGATCACCGGCATCGCCGGCATCCGTGCGGTCGACGCCGGCAACGTGGTCAACGCCGGCACCGCGCTGGTCACCCTGACCCAGATCCATCCGATCCACGTGCTGTTCAACCTGCCCGAGCGCCAGCTCGGCGACGTGCGCCAGGCACAGGCCGCCGGTGCGGTGCCGGTGGCAGCGCTGGACCGCGCCGATTCGCACGTGCTGTCCGGTGACGGCAAGCTGGACGTGGTCGACAACCTGATCAGTGCCGACAGCGGCACGTTCAAGGCACGCGCGATCTTCGACAATACCGACAACGGCCTGTGGCCGGGCCAGTTCGTCAACGTGCGCATGCAGCTGCGCACGATTGCCGGCGGCGTGGTCATTCCGACCCAGGCCGTACTGCGCGGGCCGGATGGCGAGTACGTCTATGTCGTGCAGGGCGACAACACGGTGAAGATGCAGACCGTGCGCAGCGGCGTGGAAGTGGGTGACAGCCAGGTGCAGATCGCCGAAGGCCTGAAGGGCGGCGAGCGCGTGGTCAGCGAAGGCCAGTTCCGCCTGAAGCCGGGCAGCAAGGTCACCGCGCTGAAGCCGGGCGAGACCCCGGTCGCACCGACCGAGGCCGAACTGAAGGCCGCCGAGCAGAAGAACGGCGGCGGTGGCCGTCGCGGTGGTGGCCCGCGCTGAGCGCAGGCTACTGACCTTCCCGCGCCGGCAAGCCTGCCGGCGCTGCCATTGAAGTGCCAGCAAGGATCAGTCCGTGAGCTTTTCGACGATCTTCATCCGCCGCCCCATCGCCACCTCGCTGTTGATGGCGGGCCTGTTGCTGCTGGGCATCCTCGGTTACCGCAAGCTGCCGGTGTCGGCGCTGCCGGAAATCGATGCGCCCAGCCTGGTGGTCACCACCCAGTACCCTGGCGCCAACGCCACCACCATGGCCTCGCTGGTCACCACGCCGCTGGAGCGCCAGTTCGGTCAGATCTCCGGGCTGGAGCTGATGACCTCCGACTCGTCGGCCGGGTTGTCCACGATCATCCTGCAGTTCTCGATGGACCGGAACATCGACATCGCCGCGCAGGACGTACAGGCGGCGATACGCCAGGCCACCCTGCCCTCGTCGCTGCCCTACCAGCCGGTCTACAACCGGGTGAACCCGGCCGACGCGGCCATCGTCACCCTCAAGCTGACCTCCGATACGCGGCCGCTGCGCGACGTCAACAACTACGCTGACTCGATCCTCGCCCAGCGCCTGTCGCAGGTACAGGGCGTGGGCCTGGTCTCGATCGCCGGCAACGTGCGTCCGGCCGTGCGCATCCAGGTCAATCCGGCGCAGCTGTCGAACATGGGCCTGACCCTGGAAGAGCTGCGCAGCGCGCTGACCCAGGCCAACGTCAATGCACCCAAGGGTTCACTGAACGGCAAGACCCAGTCCTACAGCATCGGTACCAACGACCAGCTCACCAGTGCCGCCGAGTACCGCGACACCATCATCAGCTACAAGAACGGCCGTCCGGTGCGTTTGTCCGACGTGGCCGAAGTGGTTGATGGCGTGGAGAACGACCAGCTGGCCGCCTGGGCCGATGGCAAGCCGGCGGTGCTGCTGGAAGTGCGGCGCCAGCCCGGCGCCAACATCGTGCAGACCGTCGAGCGCATCCGCGCAATCCTGCCGCAGCTGCAGGGCGTGCTGCCAGCCGACGTGCACCTGGAGATATTCAACGACCGTACCGAGACCATCCGCGCCTCGGTGCATGAAGTGCAGTTCACCCTGATCCTCACCATCGGCCTGGTGGTCGCAGTGATCTTCGTGTTCCTGCGCCGGCTGTGGGCCACGATCATTCCCTCGGTGGCCGTGCCACTGTCATTGGCGGGCACTTTCGCGGTGATGGCCTTCACCGGCATGTCGCTGGACAACCTCTCGCTGATGGCGCTGGTGGTGGCCACTGGCTTCGTGGTCGACGATGCGATCGTGATGATCGAGAACATCGTGCGTTACATCGAGCAGGGCAAGAGTGGCAAGGAAGCGGCCGAGATCGGTGCGCGCCAGATCGGCTTCACTGTGCTGTCGTTGACCGTGTCGCTGGTGGCAGTGTTCCTGCCGCTGCTGCTGATGCCCGGCGTCACCGGCCGCCTGTTCCATGAGTTCGCGTGGGTGCTGAGCATCGCCGTCGTCCTGTCGATGCTGATCTCGCTGACGCTGACCCCGATGATGTGCGCCTACCTGCTCAAGCCCGACACCCTGCCCGAGGGCGAGGACGCGCATGAGCGTGCGGCGGCGGCCGGCACGCAGAACCTGTGGACGCGCACCGTCGGCCTTTACGAGCGCAGCCTGGACTGGGTGCTGGGCCACCAGCGCCTGACCCTGGCCGTGGCCGGCGGCGCACTGGTGCTGACCGTGCTGCTGTACGTGCTGATTCCCAAGGGCCTGCTGCCCGAACAGGACACCGGCCTGATCACCGGCGTGGTGCAGGCCGACCAGAACATCGCCTTCCCGCAGATGGAGCAGCGCACCAGGCAGGTCGCCGAAGCGCTGCGCCAGGATCCGGATGTGACCGGCGTGTCGGCCTTCATTGGCGCGGGCAGCATGAATCCCACGCTCAACCAGGGCCAGCTGTCGATCGTGCTGAAGGAACGCGGCGAGCGCGATGGCCTGGATGAGATCCTGCCGCGCCTGCAGAAGGCGGTGGCCGGTATTCCGGGCGTGGCGCTGTACCTGAAGCCGGTACAGGACGTAACCCTGGACACCCGCGTGGCCGCCACCGAGTACCAGTACTCGTTGTCGGACGTCGATCCGGCGACGGTGGCCACCCAGGCCACGCGCCTGACCGAAGCGCTGCGCAAGCGCCCGGAACTGGCTGACGTCGACAACAACCTGTCCAACCAGGGCCGCGCCCTCGAGCTGAACATCGACCGCGACAAGGCCAGCGTGCTGGGCGTGCCGATGCAGACCATCGACGACACGCTCTACGATGCGTTCGGCCAGCGCCAGATCTCGACCATCTTCACCGAACTCAACCAGTATCGGGTTGTACTGGAAGTGGCGCCGGAGTTCCGCACCAGCACCGCGCTGATGGAACAGCTGGCCGTTGCCTCCAATGGTGCCGGTGCGCTGACCGGTACCAATGCCACCAGCTTCGGCCAGGTCACCTCGTCGAATTCATCGACGGCTACCGGCATCGGCGCGCAGAACACCGGCATCACCGTCGGCGCCGGCAGCATCATTCCGCTCTCGGCACTGGCCGAAGGCAAGGTCAGCAGTGCGCCGCTGGTGGTCAGCCACCAGCAGCAGCTGCCAGCGGTGACGGTCTCGTTCAACGTGGCGCCGGGCTATTCGCTGTCCGACGCCGTGCGTGCGATCCAGGAGACCAAGGACAGCCTGGACATGCCGGCACACCTGCATGCCGAATTCATCGGCAAGGCCGCCGAATTCACCGGCAGCCAGACCGATGTGGTGTGGCTGCTGCTGGCCTCGCTGGTAGTGATCTACATCGTGCTGGGCGTGCTCTACGAGAGCTACATCCACCCGATCACGATCATCTCCACGCTGCCGCCGGCCGGTGTCGGCGCGCTGCTGGCGCTGATGCTGTGCGGGTTGAGCCTGTCGGTGGATGGCATCGTCGGCATCGTGCTGCTGATCGGCATCGTCAAGAAGAACGGCATCATGATGGTGGACTTCGCGATCGAGGCGCGCCGCGCCGGTGCCAATGCGCATGAAGCGATCCGCCGGGCCTGCCTGCTGCGCTTCCGTCCGATCATGATGACCACCGCCGCGGCAATGCTCGGCGCGCTGCCGCTGGCGCTGGGCACCGGCATCGGCTCGGAGCTGCGCCGCCCGCTGGGCATCGCCATCGTCGGCGGCCTGCTGCTGTCGCAGCTGGTGACCCTGTACACCACGCCGGTGATCTACCTGTACATGGAGCGCTTCTCCGAATGGCTTGCCCGCCGCCGCGAGCAGCGCGCACTGCGCGACGGATCGCTGCAGGAGCCGCAGGCATGATCCACGCCCCGCTGCCGCGGGGGGCCGCACGATGAACCTGTCCGGCCCCTTCATCCGCCGCCCGATCGGCACCGCGCTGCTGGCCATCGGCCTGTTCATGGTCGGCCTGATCTGCTACCTGCGCCTGGGCGTGTCGGCACTGCCGAACATCGAGATTCCGGTGATCTTCGTGCACGCCAGCCAATCTGGTGCCGATGCGGCAACCATGGCGTCCACGGTCACCGCGCCGCTGGAACGCCATCTCGGCCAGCTGCCGGGCATCGACCGCATGCGCTCGTCGAGCTCGGAAGGCAGCTCGTTGGTGTTCATGATCTTCCAGAGCGGCCACGACATCGATTCGGCCGCGCTGGACGTACAGACCGCGATCAACTCGGCACAGGCCGACCTGCCCTCGGGCATGGGATCGCCGATGTACCAGAAGGCGAACCCGAACGACGACCCGGTCATCGCCATCGCACTGACCTCGCAGACGCAGTCGGCCGATGAGCTGTACAACGTCGCCGACTCGCTGCTGGCGCAGCGCATCCGCCAGATCAGCGGCGTTGCCTCGGTCGACATTGCCGGTGCTTCGACGCCGGCGGTACGCGTGGACGTCAACCTGCGCCTGATGAACGCGCTGGGCCTGACTGCCGATGATCTGCGCAACGCCGTACGCGCGGCCAACGTGACCTCGCCCACCGGCTTCCTCAGCGATGGAAATACCACCACCGCGATCATCGCCAACGATTCGGTCGCGCGTGCGGCCGACTTCGCCGACCTGGTGGTGAAGACCCAGGGCGATGGCCGGGTGATCCGCCTGAAGGACATCGCCAACGTCTACGACGGCCAGCAGGATGCCTACCAGGCCGCGTGGTTCGACCACAAACCCGCCGTGGTGATGTACGTGTTCACCCGCGCCGGCGCCAACATCGTGGAAACCGTGGACCGGGTGAAGGCGCAGATTCCCGCGCTGCGCGACTACCTGCAGCCCGGCACCACGATGACGCCGTACTTCGACCGTACACCGACCATCCGCTCGTCGCTGCATGAAGTGCAGATCACCCTGCTGATCAGCCTGGCAATGGTGGTGCTGACCATGGCGCTGTTCCTGCGCCGGCTGGCGCCGACGCTGATCGCCGCCGTAACCGTGCCGCTGTCGCTGGCCGGTGCCGCGCTGGTGATGTACGCGATGGGCTTCACGCTGAACAACCTGAGCCTGCTGGCGCTGGTGATCGCGATCGGCTTCGTGGTCGACGATGCGATCGTGGTGATCGAGAACATCATGCGTCACCTCGACGAAGGCATGCCGCGGATGCAGGCGGCACTGACCGGCGCGCGCGAGATCGGCTTCACCATCGTCTCGATCACTGCCTCGCTGGTGGCGGTGTTCATTCCGCTGCTGTTCGCCAGCGGCATGATGGGCGCGTTCTTCCGCGAGTTCACCGTCACCCTGGTGGCAGCGATCGTGGTCTCGATGATCGTCTCGCTGACGCTGACCCCGGCGCTGTGCAGCCGCTTCCTCAGCGCCCACGACCACACGGCGCCGCCGTCACGCTTCGGCCGCTGGCTGGACGCCGGCCACGAGCGCATGCTGCGCATCTACACCATGTTCCTGGACTTCTCGCTGCGCCATGCGCTGCTGCTGTCGCTGACACCGCTGCTGCTGATCGGTGCAACCATCTTCCTGTTCGGTGCAGTGAAGAAGGGCGCGTTCCCGCCGCAGGACACCGGCCTGATCTGGGGCCGCGCCAACTCCAGCGCTACGGTCTCCTTCGAGGACATGGTCAGCCGCCAGCGCCGCATCACTGACATGCTGATGGCCGACCCGGCGGTGAAGACCGTGGGCGTGCGCCTGGGCAGCGGCCGCCAGGGCTCCAGCGCACAGTTCAACGTCGAGCTGAAGTCGCGAAAGGAAGGCCGCCGCGAAACCACCGCGCATGTCCTGGCGCGTCTGAGTGCGAAGGCCGACCGCTACCCCGACCTGCAACTGCGCCTGCGCGCGATCCAGGATCTGCCCAGCAACGATGGCGGTGGCTCCAGCCAGGGCGCGCAGTACCGCATCTCGCTGCAGGGCAATGACCTGGCGTCACTGCAGGAATGGCTGCCCAAACTGCAGGCGGAGCTGAAGAAGAACCCGAAGCTGCGCGACGTCGGCACCGACGTGGACAATGCCGGCCTGCGCCAGAACATCGAGATCGACCGTGCCAAGGCAGCCCGCCTGGGTGTTTCGGTCGGCGCCATCGACGGCGCCCTGTACGGCGCGTTCGGCCAGCGCCAGATCTCGACCATCTATTCAGACATCAACCAGTACAGCGTGGTGGTCAACGCCCTGCCCTCGCAGACCGCTACGCCGGCGGCGCTCGACGAGGTGCATGTGCGTGCGCGCAACGGCGACATGGTGCCGCTCACTGCGGTGGCCAAGCAGGTGCCGGGGCTGGCGCCTTCGCAGATCACCCATGAGAACCAGTACACGACGATGGACCTCAGCTACAACCTGGCGCCGAACGTGAGCATGGGCGAAGCCAAGGCGATCATCGATGCCACCGTGGCCGGCATGCGCATGCCCGGCGACATCCGCCTGGCCGATGATGCGGGGTTCGGGTTCAACTCCGATCCCAGCGACATGCTGATCCTGGTGTTTGCCGCGATCCTGACCGTGTACCTGGTGCTGGGCATGCTCTACGAGAGCCTGATCCATCCGGTCACCATCCTGTCCACGCTGCCGGCGGCGGGCGTGGGTGCGCTGCTGGCGTTGTTCGGCACCAACACCGAACTGTCGGTGATCTCGATGATCGCGCTGGTGCTGTTGATCGGCATCGTCAAGAAGAACGCGATCATGATGATCGACTTCGCGCTGGTGGCGCAGCGCGAGCATGGACTGGCACCGCGCGAGGCGGCACGCGAGGCCAGCATCGTACGCTTCCGTCCGATCATGATGACCACGATGGTGGCGATCCTGGCGGCGGTTCCGCTGGCGATCGGCCTGGGCGAAGGGTCCGAGCTGCGTCGTCCGCTGGGTATCGCGATGATCGGCGGCCTGCTGTTCTCGCAGAGCCTGACCCTGCTCAGCACCCCGGCGCTGTACGTGATCTTCTCCTGCCTGGCCGAGCGCTGGCGGGCACGTCGCGCGCGCAGGCGCGAAGCGAAGCTGCTCAAGCGCGCGCAGCGGGCGTAGAAGGGCCCATCCACGCACCGCGTGGATCTACTGCAACACCTGCCTCTGATGGGTGCGGACCGTTGGTCCGCACGCCGCTTTGGATTTGACGTGCCGTAACGAAAAGAGAACAATTCTCATCCAGCCATGGTCCTGCGCCCCTTCGCGGCGCCCCGCTGCCATCTCCGGCCAGCCTGCGTGATCCCAGCCACTGCCCCTTCCCCCACCCGTGGGCGGATGGCCTGTGGCCGTCCGTCGAGGATCACCATCGATGCTGCCTTCCCGTCTCCCCCGCCTGGCCCTGCTGGCCTCCGCCCTGTCCGCCGCCTGCGCTGCCCATGCCGAAGCGCCGGCCGTCAGCCGTAATGCCATCGATCTGGATGCGGTGAAGGTCACCGCCGAACGCACCCATACCGACGCCGGCGCACTGGGCGACCGCGCCCTGCGCGACACTCCGTTTGCGATCACCGCCGTTGGCCGCGAGCAGATCGAGCAGCGCCAGGTGGTCTCGCTGGGCGAAGCCTTCCTGCTCGACCCCTCGGTCACCACCCAGGTCAGCGCCTACGCCAGCGGCTGGAGCTCGCCCATCCGCAATCGCGGTATCGAACTGAATTTCGACAGCTATCGCGTCAATGGCCTGCAGGTCTCTTCCTGGGGTACCGAATGGCCGCTGGAAGTGATGGAACAGGTCGATCTGCTGAAAGGCCCGGGCGGTTTCCTGTACGGGTTCGGTGCACCCGGCGGCATCGTCAACTACATCACCAGGAAGCCGACGGACACGCCCACCTTCTCCGCCCAGCTGGGCTGGCGTGAACAGGGCATCGTCAGCGGCGGCATCGACGTGGGCGGACGTTTCGGCAACGAGCAGATGTTCGGCTACCGTTTCAACGCCTTCCAGGAAAAGGGCGAGACCTTCAATGGTGGGCACGTCGATCGCAAGGTTGGCGCACTGTCGCTGGATGCGCGCCTGAGCGATGTACTGACCTGGACCTTCGACGGCGTGTTCCAGTCACGCGATCTGCGCGAAGAGTCGCCGCAGTACTACTTCCGTGGCCTGACATCGCTGCCGCGACCGATTGCCGGGGATACCGACAACAGCGTACCCGGCACCTACTACGACACCCGATCCAGCCTGCTGTCGACCGGCTTGGACTGGCAGATCAACAGCAACTGGAAAGCCAGCCTGAGTTACGGCGTCACCACCTCGTGGAATGACGTCAACAAGATCTTCGCCTACATCGACAATCCCAACGGCGACTACGACGTCAACGTCTACGAACTGGGTGGCAAGAGCGAGTGGAAGCTGGCCCAGGCGATGCTGCAGGGCAGCTTCCGCACCGGCCCCCTGCAGCATCAGGTGGTGGCGGGCATCAGCCACCAGACCGGGCTGGGCTGGGACCGCCCCTACGAATGGAGCCTGATCGGCCGCGCCAACCTGTACCAGCGCCACGCGATCCGCCATGACGCCGTGGGTTTACGGGTGATGACCCGCGGCGACGAGACCGTGCAGCAGGCGGTGTTCGCGAGCGATACCGTCGATCTCGGCAGCGGCTGGTCGGTCCTGGCGGGCTGGCGCTACAACGACTACGAGACCAAGGGCCGCTACCACACCTACCCGGTCACACCGACCTACGCCGTGATGTTCAAGCCCAGCGAGGCGGTCACACTCTACGCCAGCTACATCGAATCGCTGGAAGCGGGCAGCCGCGTGGGCAACAGCTACGCCAACGCCGGCGACGTGCTCGACCCGACCATCAGCAAGCAGTACGAGATCGGCGCGAAGGTCGACGCGGCACGCTGGAATGCGAATCTGGCGGCGTTCCGGCTGGAACGTGGCGCCAACATCGACCAGCTGATCGCCGGCAGCCTGCCTCGCCTGGTGCAGGACGGCATCACGCTGTACGAAGGCATCGAAGCCAATGGCGACCTGCACGTGACAGACGCGCTGACGGTGGGGGGCGGCGTGACCTGGCTGGACCCGACCTACGACAAGTTGTCTCCGGGCAGCGCCTCGCAGGAAGGCAAGCGCACCGCAGGTGCTGCGCGCTGGAGCGGAGTACTGCATGCCACCTACCAGCTGCCATGGGTGGATGGGCTGGAGACCTACGCCGCCGTGCGCTATTACGGCGATGTCTGGTACGACGCCGACAACACCCTGAAGCTGCCCGACTACACGCTGGTCAATGCAGGCATCGGCTATCGCCTGCTCGCCTCCGGCCACCCGGTGACCGTGCGCGCCAGCGTCGAGAACCTGGCCAACCGGAAATACTGGTCCAACGCCGGCGTCGGCCTGCCGCGTACGTTCGCTGTGAGCGTGCGGTTCGACATGTAAGGCCCGGCACCGCCGGGGGTGCGGACCGTTGGTCCGCACTCCATATTTCACGCGCAGCCCGCAATAATGGTGGGAGACCCTTCCACCGAGCCTGCATGTCCGCCCGCGAATCCCGCCTCAGCCGCCTGTGGGCCCACGAAAAGGCCAGCTACGGCCTGCGCGTGTTCATCGCCCTGACCGCAGCGCTTGCCGTGTGCTGGCATCTGGACGCGCTCACGGCGCTGCCCGGCGTGTTCCTCGGCATCATCGCCAGCGCCATCGCCGAGACCGATGACAACTGGTGGGGACGTACCAAGGCCGTACTGCTGTCGCTGCTGTGCTTCTGCCTTGCCGCCGCGTCGGTGATCTGGCTGTTCCCCTGGCCATGGATCTTCATCGGGGCGCTGGCGCTGTCCACGTTCGGGCTGACCCTGCTGGGTGCGCTCGGCGAACGCTACGCGTCGATCGCCCAGGCCACGGTAACGCTGGCGATCTACACCATGATCGGCCTGGAACAACACGGTGCCAGCGACCTGCACAGCGCGTTGGAAGCGGTCAGCCACCTGCTGGCCGGTGCGGTCTGGTACGGCCTGCTGTCGATCCTGTGGACCGCGCTGTTCGCCAACCGTCCGGTCCGCGAACGCGTGGCGCGCCTGTACGTTGAACTGGGCCGCTACCTGCAGTTGAAGGCAACACTGTTCGAGCCGGTGCGCGAGGCCGACCTGCAACGTCGCCAGCTCGACCTGGCCGAGCAGAACCGGCGCGTGGTCGGTGCGTTGAACGAGGCCAAGACCGCGATCCTCGCCCGCTTCGGCCGTTCCGGGCGGCCAGGCGTGAACTCCGGCCTGTACCTGCGCCTCTATTACATGGCACAGGATTTCCACGAGCGCGCCAGTTCCTCGCACTACCCGTACGGTGCGCTGGTCGATGCTTTCTTCCATAGCGATGTGCTGTACCGCTGCCAGCGCCTGCTCGACCTGCAGGGGCAGGCCTGCGCGCGGCTGGGCGAGGCGATCCGCCTGCGCCGTCCATTCGTGTATGGCGAAAGCAACCAGCAGGCCGGACGCGATCTGGCCGATGCGCTGGCCTACCTGCGCGACCAGCAGCGGCCACAGTGGCAGCGACTGCTCGGCTCGCTCGACCTGCTCGTGCACAACCTGCGCAGCATCGAGCGCCGCCTGCTGGATGCGGAGCGTTCCGAGGCCAGCCTGGACAACGTCGATACCCGCCTGCGCGACAGCAACCCGCACACCCTTCGCGAGATGGGCGTGCGCGTGCGCCAGCAGCTCACGCCCGGTTCGGTCCTGTTCCGCCACGGCCTGCGCATGGCATTGGCACTGATCGCCGGTTTCGCAGCGATCCGCCTGTTCAATGCCCAGAACGGCTCATGGGTGCTGCTGACCATCGTGTTCGTATGCCGCCCCAACTTCGGTGCCACCCGCCAGCGCCTGGCGCAACGCATCGTCGGCACCGTGGCCGGCCTGGTGCTGACCTGGGCGCTGCTGCAGCTGTTCCCGCAGCTGCACGTGCAGCTGCTGATCGCGCTGCTGTCGGCGCTGCTGTTCTTCTTCACCCGCACCGACCGCTACCTGGTGGCATCGGCGGCGATCACGGTGATGGCCCTGACCTGCTTCAACCTGATCGGCGATGGCTTCGTGCTGATCGTGCCGCGCATGGTCGATACGCTGCTGGGCTGCGCGATTGCCGCCGCCGCCGCGTTCCTGATCCTGCCCGACTGGCAGGGCCGCCAGCTGCACCTCGTGCTGGCGCGCGTGCTGGACACCGCCGCACGCTACCTGGATTCGGTACTGGGCCAGTACCGCAGCGGCATGCGCGATGACCTGGCCTACCGCATCGCCCGCCGCGACATGCACAACGCCGATGCCGCGCTGTCCACCGCGCTGTCGAACATGCTGCGCGAGCCGGGCCACGTGCGCCGCAACCTCGATGCCGGTTTCCATTTCCTGGCGTTGTCCAACATGCTGCTCGGCCATCTCTCGGCGCTGGGTGCGCACCGCGACCAGGTGGACAGTTACGCCGGTGATCCGCTGGCGCTGGCCGCCGGTGAGCGCGTGCGAAAGGCGCTGCAGCAGCTGTCCTCGGCCTTGGCCGCACGGCAGCCGGTCAGCGAGGACGACAATGACGCCGACCGCGCGGTGGCCGCCGAGCTGGAGCAGATCGATGAAGCGATGCCGCCGAAGCTGCAGCTGATCCGCACGCAGATGGCGCTGGTGCTGCGGATGCTGCCGAAGGTGCGGGCGGCGGCGAATGAGGCGGTAACCAGCCTGACCTGATCCCTCATTGCTGGTCGGACATCCCATCCACGCGTGGCGTGGATCTACTGCACCGTGTGCAACCGTGTGTTGCGCCTTGCGATGCATCCCGATCACGTTTCCGCGCGGATACTGGGTGATCCCCTGGTCCTGGACTCCCCCATGAAGATCGAACTCGCCGGCCGTACCGCGCTGGTCACCGCCTCCACCGCCGGCATCGGCCTGGCGATCGCCCAGGGCCTGGCCACAGCGGGTGCGCGGGTCATTCTCAATGGCCGCAGCACCGACAGCGTCGAACGCGCCCGCCAGCGCCTGCTCGCCGCCGTTCCGGGTGCCGAGGTGATCGGCCTCGCCGCCGACCTCTCCGATGCCGCCGGCGTCGACACGCTGCTGGCGGGACTGCCCAAGGTCGACATCCTGGTCAACAACGCCGGCATTTTCGGCCCCGAGGACTTCTTCGAGACCGAAGACGCCACCTGGGAGCGCTACTGGCAGACCAATGTGATGTCCGGCGTGCGCCTGTCGCGGGCACTGCTGCCGGCGATGGTCGATGCCGGCTGGGGTCGCGTGCTGTTCATCTCCTCCGAATCGGCACGCAGCATTCCCGCCGACATGATCCATTACGGTGTCAGCAAGACCGCGCAGCTGTCGCTGTCGCGCGGCCTGGCCAAGCGTGTGGCCGGCAGCGGCGTCACCGTCAACGCAGTGCTGCCCGGCCCGACCCTGTCCGATGGCTTCGCGGCAATGTTCGAAGATGAACGCCAGCGCAGTGGCAAGCCACTGGAGCAGATCGGCCGCGAGTTCGTGATGGCACACCGGCCGTCTTCGGTGATCCAGCGCACCGCCACGGTCGAGGAAGTAGCCAACATGGTGGTGTACCTGGCCTCGCCGCAGGCCTCCGCCACCTCCGGTGCGGCACTGCGCGTGGATGGCGGCGTGGTCGACGATATCGTCTGAGATCTTTCAAAGTGTGTGGACCAACGGTCCGCACCCACAGCGGATGGGCAGGAATGCTAGGCTGCGCCGGTCAAGGAGGCTCCATGTCCGGTCACAACCAGTTCGCCCTGCTGCGCCAGCGCCGTTTCCTGCCGTTCTTCGTCGTCCAGGCGCTCGGAGCGTTCAACGACAATGTGTACCGGCAGGCGATCATCAGCATGTTGCTGTTCATGGCCGTACCGGAGGAAGAACTGGGGCTGTATGCCACGCTGGCACCTGCCATCTTCATCCTGCCGTACTTCCTGTTCTCGGCACTGGCCGGGCAGATCGCCGACAAACTGGAAAAATCGCGACTGATCGTGATCACCACCACCATGGAGATCGTGATCATGTCGCTGGCGGCCACGGGCTTCCTCACCCAGAGCCTGCCGGTACTGCTGGTCGCGCTGTTCTGTACCGGCATGCAGTCAACCCTGTTCGGACCGGTGAAGTACTCGGTACTGCCCTCGGTACTCAAGCCCGAAGAGTTGACCGGTGGCAACGGTCTGGTTGAAATGGGCACCTCGATGTCGATCCTGTCCGGCATGATCGTCGGCGGCCTGGTGTTCACCGTGGCCGGCAGCCACGGCACCGTAGTGGCAGCGTGCGCGATCATCGCGCTGGCCATCTGCGGCAACATCGCCGCGCGCCTGATTCCCAAGGTCGATGCCGGCGACCCGAACCTGAAGATCAACTGGAACCCGCTGCCGGAGTCGCTTGCGGTGCTACGCATGGCGCGCCAGCAGAAGGCGGTGCGCAATTCGATCCTGGGTGTGTCCTGGTTCTGGTTCGTCGGCACCGTGCTGACCTCGCAGCTGCCGGCCTATGCCGTGACCAACCTCGGCGGTGAGCCGACCCTGTACATCTTCGCGCTGGCCCTGTTCTCGGTCGGCACCGGCGTTGGCTCGCTGCTGTGCGAGAAGCTGTCGGCGCGCACGGTGGAAATCGGCCTGGTGCCGCTGGGTGCGTTCGGCATGACCGCGTTCCTGCTCGACCTGTACTTCGCCCGCAGTGGCGAAGCAACGGTGCACGGGCTGACCATCGGCACGTTCCTGCAGCAGCCGGGCAGCATCCGCATCGTCATCGACCTGATCGGCATCGGCCTGTTCACCGGCATCTTCGTGGTGCCACTGTTCGCGCTGATCCAGAGCCGCACACCGAAGGCCCAGATGTCGCGCGTGTTCGCCGCGCTGAACATCCAGAATTCCGGCTTCATCGTCGGCGCAGCCCTGCTGTCGCTGGCCGCGCACAAGCTGCTGCACTGGACCATTCCGCAGCAGTTCCTGGCGCTGGCCATCGCCAACGCGCTGGTGGCGATCTACATCTTCACCATCGTCCCCGAATTCCTGATGCGCTTCCTCAGCTGGCTGATGGTGCGCACCCTGTACCGGCTGCGCCCGCACGGCATCGAAGCGAACGTGCCCGACGAAGGCGCCGCGCTGCTGGTCTGCAACCATGTCAGCTACATGGACGCGCTGATCCTGTCGGCGACGATTCCGCGCCCGGTGCGCTTCGTCATGTACTACAGGATCTTCAACATCCCGGTGATGCGCTGGATCTTCCGCACTGCCAAGGCGATCCCGATTGCCGGCGCGCGCGAAGACCCGGCGCTGATGCAGCGCGCGTTCGATGACATAGACGCCGCGCTGGCCGAAGGCGAGCTGGTCTGCATCTTCCCCGAAGGTGCGTTGACCAAGGATGGTGCGATGGCGCCGTTCAAGTCCGGCGTCGAGAAGATCCTCGAACGGCGGCCGGTGCCGGTGGTGCCGATGGCGCTGCGCGGCATGTGGTCGAGCATGTGGAGCCGTCGCGACAGCCGCCTTGGCCGGATGCGCGTGCCACGCCGTTTCCGTGCCACCGTCGAGGTGGTGGCCGCACCGGCCGTGGATGGCCACAGCACCAGCGCACCGGTGCTGGAGGCCCAGGTGCGGGCCTTGCGCGGCCATCACGCCTGACGGTACCGGCCCGCCAGTCGGGCCCGGCGACCTCCCCCACATACGTCACCGTCCAGTGGCGTACGCGACATGTCGTGACTGTAAACGCATACATGCAACGTCGGTTGCGGTAGATTACGCACCCACAGGGGGGAGGTCCGGTCGATACATCACGGCCGGCCACCAAGGAATGGAGTCTTGCTTTGAATCAACCACCACCGCTCAGCCGTCCGGTCTACATCCCCAACCATCTGGTCTGGGCGATCCTGACGACGCTGTTCTGCTGCCTGCCGTTGGGCGTGGTGTCGATCGTCTATGCCTCCCAGGTCGATGGCCGCCGCGCGGCCGGCGACCTGCCGGGGGCCTACAGCGCGTCGCGCAAGGCGGGCTGGTGGGCGGTGGCTTCGGCCGTGGCCCTGCCAGTCCTGTTGCTGTTGTGGTTCGGGCTGTTCGGCGGCTTGGCCGTACTGGGCGCTCTTTCCGACCAATGATTCACCACCACCACCCATCAAGGAGCTTGAACCCATGAATACCGCTACTCCGCAGGTCCCGAACAACCTGGTCTGGGCGATCCTGACCACCCTGTTCTGCTGCCTGCCGGCCGGCATCGTGTCGATCGTCTACGCCGCCCAGGTCAACGGCAAGCTGGCCGCTGGCGACATCGCCGGCGCCCAGGATTCGGCTGCCAAGGCCAAGAAGTGGGCCATCTGGTCGGCCATCGCCTGGGTCGTCGTGGTCGTGCTGTACGTGCTGTTCTTCGTTGTGCTCGGCGGCATGGGCGCGATGAGCAACAGCGGCTACTGATACGCCTGGACGGATCCGGCGCCTGCGCCGGATCCGTTGTTGCATGTCCGCGCTTCCCGCTCCTTCCCGACTCGCCCGCTGGGCACCGCTGCTGGTTTCCGCCGGCCTGGCCGTGGGTGCCACGGTGGTCCTGCGCAACGTCAATCCGTATGTCGCCGGCAATCCGTTGCCGAGCTGCCCGCTCTACGCCCTGACCGGCCTGTACTGCCCGGGCTGTGGCAGCACGCGCTGCCTGTATTCCCTGGTCCACTTCGACCTGCCCGGCGCGATGGCGATGAACCCGCTGCTGGTCATCAGCCTGCCGTTCCTGTTGCTGATGCTGCTGAACATCGCCGGCATCCGCCCACGCGCGCTCGACCCGCTGATGCGGGTACTGGCCAATCCCGTGTTCTGGCTCTGGGTGCTGCCCGGGTATGCGCTGCTGCGCAACCTGCCGTGGGCACCGTTCACTGCACTGGCACCGGTCTAGGTTTCCAGCCAACGGCGCAGCCCCTCGTGGTGGGCCGGTATCTGAAGGCAAGAGCGCCGGGGTTGGCCGGGCGGGTGGGCTGCGCAGGGGCCGCTGCAAGTACGTCCATGTAAGCTCGGTCGCCGCATCCATGCGGCTCACGCCCCTGCGCAGCCCACCCGCCCGGCCACGGACAGTTTCCGTGTGCGTCCACCACGGAAAAGAAAGAGAAGATCAAAAGCGGAAGCGGATCGCTTCGCTCCGCATCCACGCATGGCGTGGATCTACCGTGTCGACCAAGGTCGACACCCACCGGCAGTCGCAGTTGACCCACCGTCACCGGGAACTGTCGGGGGTGGGGCGGTGTGGGGATGCAGGACCGTTGGCGCCATGGATGGCGCCATCGAGCCCCCAGGGACGGGTTTACGGCGTGTCCTGCAGCCCCACACCGCCCCGCCCAACCCTCAGCAACCCAGAGCCGCTTTGGCTTTGGCTTTGGCGTTGGCCTCTGCAGGTGCAGGGCTGCAAGCCCTGCAAAGCAACTACGTCACCCAGCCTGCAATCACCAGCAGGGCGAGGATCGCCAGCCACAGCAGCAGCATCCGCCACACCAGGCTCATCGCATCACGCAGGTCCGGCAGCCGCTGCCACACCGGCAACAGCCCCGCCTCGGTGTAATCGTGCGCGTCCTCGCGCAGCTCGGCGTTGACGCTGGCCCGCGCCACCGCGCCCAGGAACCCGATGTTGCCGGCCAGGCGCTCGCCATGGGCCTGGCGCCAGGCCTTCCACGCCGTATCGAAGTTGCCCACCAAGGCCATCGAGAACGCCATCAACTGCGCCACCGGCCATTCGATCCAGCCCAGCAGGCGCTGCGCCAGCGCCAGCGGCTCCACCGGCACGCGGGCACGCATCGGGCTTTCCGCCATCAATGCCAGCAGGCGATAGCCCAGCGCACCGGCCGGGCCCAGCAGCAGGAACCAGAACAACACCGCGAACCAGCGCCGCAGTGCATTGAGCACGGTCGCCTCGACCAGCGAGGGCACGTCCTCCCGCAGGCTGCCCCCGGCCGACTGCAGGTTGCGCACGGCCGCCTGTCGTGTCGCCGCGTCATCGGCATCGATGATGGCCTCGATATCGCGGTCCAGATCGCGTGGCCCCCAGCACCAGGCCAGCACGCCCACGCCCAGCAACAGCGACGGCAGACCGAACAGCACCCCGCGCAGCAACCACGCCAGCAGCACCATCAGCAGCAGCGGCGGCAGCAATGCCAGGGCCACGCCTGCCGGACCCTGCCAGGCCTTGCCGCCGCGCGCGTCCAGCCAGCCCAGCCAGCGCCGGAAGCCGTCGAAACGGCGCAGCGAGGCGACAGCGGCCGGGGCAACATGGCCCAGGGCCAGTGCCACCAGCACGGCGGCCAGAGTGGTGAACATGGCAGGTCTCCCTACGAAACAGAACGCTCGGCGCCGCTACCTTACCTGTCGCAGCGGCGCCCTCAGCGGTGAACCGGACTGTAACCCGGGCCGTGTTCAGGTGGCGGCAATACAGCTGCCACGACCGGACCGGCAGAGGATCGGGTTCAGCCCTTCTGCTGGCGGTACCAGTGTTCGATCAGGCCGCGCGAAATCGAGATCGGCGGCGACAGGCGGATGCCCTGGCCATCGTCCTCCACATCGCGTGCCAGTGCCGCGCCCACCTCGTCGGCACTGAACCAGCGCGCGTCTTCCAGCTCGCCATCCACCGTCGGCAGGTCATCCTGCGCCTGTGCACGGAAGCCGATCATCAGCGCGCCCGGGAACGGCCACGGCTGCGAGCCGAGGTACTGGCACGCGGTCACCCGCACCTTGCTCTCCTCATGCACTTCACGCACCACGGTCTGCTCGAAGGTCTCGCCGGGTTCGACGAAGCCGGCCAGCACCGAGTAACGCCGCGGTGCCCAGTTGGACTGCCGGCCCAGCAGCAGCCGGCCCTGGTTTTCCACGGCGACGATCACGGCGGGGTCGACGCGCGGGTAGTGCTCGGTGGAACACTGCGCGCAACGACCGACGAAGCCGCCGCGGGCAAACGCCACGGCGCCGCCACACACACCGCAGAAGCGGGTGCGCGAGTGCCAGTAGGACATGCCGCGGGCATAGCTGAAGGCGGTCGCATCGGCCATCGACCACAGCAGAGCGGCCTGGCGCAGGTCGAGGCGACGTGGTGCGGTGACGGTGACGCTGGCGGCTTCAACCGAGAACCACGCTTGTTCCCCGCGCAGGCCGAGGAAGATCGCGGAGCCGGGACCACCCCCGATGTCGGCGCCGGTCAGCGCCAGCGGCTGGTCGTCATCGCCGGTGAAGGCGCTGCCGTCCTGATCGAGCACGAGAATGCGCGCGCCCGGCCACAGGCGCGCCAGTGCATCGGCATCGTCGCGCAGGGCATCGGCGCGCTCCAGCGGTTCGCCAACGAAGGCAAAACCGGAAAGCGGCGAAGAAGTATTGGGCATCCGGCAAGCGTGCCGCCAATCGATGCGGGTGGCAAGGTCGGCGCTGTGCGCAATCTGCTGTTGTGGGCTGGAGGGCGCAGAGCATCCACGCATGGCGTGGATCTACGGATCCGCTCTGGCAGGTGCCAACCTTGGTTGGCACATCCTGGCCACAGGGCTCTTACATGCTGAAGCTGCTGCCGCAGCCGCAGGTGGTCTTTGCGTTCGGGTTGCGGATCACGAACTGCGCACCGGTCAGGCTCTCGGTGTAATCCACCTCGGCGCCCATCAGGTACTGCAGGCTCAGCGGGTCGACCAGCAGGGTCACCCCGCTGGTCTGTACCGCCAGGTCGTCCTCGGCACGGTTCTCGTCGAACTCGAACCCGTACTGGAAGCCCGAACAGCCACCGCCTTCGATGTACACGCGCAGGGCCAGGTCGGGGTTGCCCTCTTCCTGGATCAGGGATTTGACCTTGGCGGCCGCCGACTCGGTGAAGTTCAGCGGGCGCTCCAGCGACTGGTAATCGGGCGCGGCAACCGGGGTGGCGCCGGGCAGGGAGACTAGCGTGCTCATGCCGTCAGCATGGGGGTGCCGACGATGGCTTTCAAGCCATCGCCTCGGCCAGCTTGCGGCGTGCGGCGGTGTCACCCTTGCCACCATTGGCCTCTTCGCCTTCCGGAGCCGGCAGGGCGGCCATCGGGGCGCTGGCATGGATCAGGCGACCGTTCAGCTGGGCGCCCGCATTCATCTCCACCACCTGGTAATGGACGTTGCCATTGACCCGTGCGCTCGGGGTCAGTTCGACCTTCTCGGTGGCATGCACGTCGCCGTCCAGGCGGCCACTGATGACCACCACCTGGGCACGGATCTCGCCCTCGATCACGCCATGCTCGGCGACCGTCAGGGTCGCGCCACTGGCGCCTTCGGCGGCGATCACCTTGCCATGGATGCGGCCTTCCACATACAGGCCCCCACTGAATTCCACATCACCGCGGATCACCACCTGGTTGCCGATCAGGGCATCCACCACCAGCTGGCCTTCACGGTTGGATTTGCTGCTTCCGAACATCTGCCTACTCCCCTTTGGCGGCCGGCGCACCGGCCTGTTTCCAGTCGAATACCTGGGTGGTACCCCCCGTACCACTCCCCAATGTCACCCGCACGCGTTGCGGGGTGAAGTCAGCCGGCAGCATCACGCTGCCGGTGAGCTGCTGGAAGTACCGGAACGAGTAATCCTGTCCCGGCACCTTGCTGCGCTGGTGCAGATCATCCCAGCTGATCGTGGCCAGCTTGCCGTTCTTGACGCCTTCCACGGTGAAGCGCATCTGCCCCTGGCTGATGGCGCCACGGTTGAGGTTCTGGGTCAGCACCGCGGTGTACTGCCAGGTGCCGGCCGCTTCCGGGCTGAACTCGATCGAATGGGTGTTCAGGCCCTTGCGCTGGCTGGTGGAGCCCACCAGGCGCTCATAGAAGGCGACGTCGGCACGCAGGCCTGCGATTTCCTCATCGCGCTCGGCCAGCGAGGACTGCACCTCGGTGTTGGCGGCGCGGCTGATGCGGTCGGAGGCTTCCAGCGTGGCCTGCTTCTGGCGCAATTCGGTCAGCTGCGCCTGCAACGTCTCGGCACGCTTCTCGGCAGCCTGCAGGCGCTGGCCCTGGGCGTCGCGCGGCGTGGCCATCCAGCAGCCACCCAGCACGGCCAGCACCAGGCTGAGCAGCCAGATGCCGCCGATCACCAGCAGGCGGCGACGGTCGGCCGGCGGTTGTGGCGCGCCGGGCAGGCGGACCTGCACGCGCATGGGAGGACGGTTGGTCATGGGTGGATTCCGGGGCATCGCGAGGGCGACACCGGTACGGCCCCTGTGGCAAACGACGCGCTAGTGTATGACAGGACGGGTGGGTTTCCTGCGCAGTGGCGAGCCACGGTCTGTGGCGTTCAGGCATGCCATCGTCGATAGTGTGGTCCCCTGCACAGTTCCGTCGCCGGAGCATCGCCATGACCGAAGCCCACCTGTTCGTGATCGGCATCCTGCTGGCCTGGCTGGCCGGCATCCGCGTCTACCTCACCGTGTTCGGTGTCGGCCTGGCCGGCCTGCTCGGCTGGGTCGACCTGCCGCCGGCCCTGCAGGCCACTGAATCGTGGTGGGTGCTGGGCACCTCGGCGGCGCTGGCGGTGACCGAATTCTTCGCCGACAAGATTCCCGGCGTCGACTCGGCGTGGGATCTGGTGCACACCCTGGCACGCGTGCCTGCAGGTGCTTTCCTCGCCGCCGCCACGCTGTCGCCGGATGGGCAGCTGGGCACCGGTGCGCTTGCCGCCGGCGCCGGTGTGGCGCTGGCCAGTCATGGCCTGAAGGCCGGCACCCGCGCTCTGCTCAATACCTCGCCCGAGCCTGCCAGCAACTGGGTGGCCTCCGCCGCCGAGGACACCGTGGTGGTCGGTGGCCTGGCCCTGGCCCTGGCACACCCGTGGATCGCGCTGATCGTGGTGCTGGCCTGCAGCCTGGCCGGTGCGCTGCTGGTGTGGCTGGTCTGGCGCGCACTGTGGAAGGGCGTGCGCTGGCTGGCACGCGGTGCGTCGCCCGACAGTCCACGCCAGCCCGGTACCGGTTGATCGCCGGGCTTGTCGCATAATGGACGCGAACACCAGGAGCACCGATGGCCGCAAACGAATCCCCCGCGGGCGCCCGCCCGGGACGCGCTGAATCCCCTCCGGCCGATCATTGGCAACGCTGGACGGCTGAATCGGCGAGCGCCGTCGCCGCAGCGCCGGCAGCAGTTCCGCCGCTGGCAGCCTCCGACGCACCCGCATCGATCGGCAGCGCACCACCGCCGCTGCCGGGTCCGGGCATGCTGGCCGAGGCTGGCAACAACGACCAGGCACCGCCGACCTCCGATTCGCCCTACCGCGTGCTGATCGTCGAGGACGACCGCGCGCAGGCCCTGTTCGCACAGAGCGTGCTGCATGGCGCCGGCATGCAGGCCATCGTGCACAGCGATGCCGACGGTGCGCTGCAGGCGATCAAGGAGCATCGCCCCGACCTGATCCTGATGGACCTGCACCTGCCCGGCCTGGACGGCATGCGCCTGACCGCGCTGATCCGCCAGCAGCCTGGCCTGCAGTTGCTGCCGATCGTGTTCCTGAGCGGCGATCCGGACCCGGAGCGCCAGTTCGAAGTGCTCGACAGCGGCGCCGACGATTACCTGAGCAAGCCGATCCGGCCGCGCCACCTGATCGCCGCCGTGGCCAACCGCATCCGTCGCGCACGTGCGCAGGCAGCAACCCTGCCCGGTGCAACCGGCGCACCGGCCACCAGCAATCCGGAAACCGGCCTGCCGACGCGTCACCACGTGCTGCAGCAGCTCAATGCCGCCCTCGCCCATCGCGACCGGGGTGGCGTGTTCTTCGTTGAAGTGGCCAGCGCGCTGGGCCTGCGCGAACGCTATGGCTACGCCGCCTTCGAGCGCCTGATGGTGCAGGCCGGGCAGCGCCTGGCCGAGGCCGGCCATCCGCACCTGCTGGCACGCCTGAACGACAACAGCTTCCTGCTGCTGGCCCGCAATACTGATGAAGACAGCCTGGAAAGCATCGCCGCGACCCTGCGTGAGCAGCTCTCGGCGCGCGCCTTCGTGATCCGCGACGATGAATCGGTGCACCTGCGCGGCGTGGTGGGTTACGCGCCGCTGTCGCCGGGCTTCGACGATGCCAACGCTGCACTGGAGGCGGTCGAGCGCACCACCCTGCAGGCACGCCTGCTCAGCGCCGGCGTGGCGGGCCACGTGCACCGCCAGGCCGTCACCGAACAGGAACACCTGGCACTGCTGGAAGGCCAGCTGGAGCTGGCCTATCAGCCGATCGTCGCCGTCGCCGGTGGCAACACCGCGCAGTACCAGCTGCTGTTGCGCCTGCGCCAGGCCGATGGCACGGTGCTGGCGGCCGGCCAGGTGATTCCCGCCGCCGAGGCGGCAGGCCGCATCGCCGACCTCGACCAGCAGGTGATGGACCATGCGCTGGGCCTGCTGGACCTGTACCGGCACGCAACGCAGCCGCTGAACCTGTTCGTCTCGCAGTCGCTGCGCACGCTGCAGCGCGATGCCTTTGGCGACTGGCTGCTGGAATCACTGCAGCAGCGTGACCTGCCCGGCAGTGCGCTGGTGATCGACGTGCGCCTGCCCGACGCGCTGATCCACACCGTGCCGCTGCAGCAGTTCTGCCAGCGCATGGCCGGCGCCGGCGTGCGCTTCTGCCTGAGCCAGTTCGAGCCCAGCGGCGAAGCCGATGCACTGCTGACCCAGCTGCCGCTGTCGTTCGTGCGCATGGCCGCGCGCTTCTCCAGCAGCCATTCCAACCCAGCCACGCGCGAGGAACTGCGCAAGGCGATCGAACAGGCGCATGCGGCCGGGCTGCAGATCATCGGCCAGCAGATCGAAGACCCGCAGGCCGCGGCCGCGATGTGGGTCGGCGGCGTCGATTACATCCAGGGCAACATGGTGCAGTCGGCCGGCAGCGACCTGAACTTCGACTTCCACAACGCGGTGCTCTGACGTGCCGCTGTGGGGCGTGCTGCTGGTTGCCCTTGCCGCGGCCGCCATGGCGCTGCTGTTGGGTCTGCGCCTGCGCACGCGCAGCCGGGCACTGGCCCGGCTGCAGCGCGAGCACAGCGCGCTGGCCGCCGACCGCGACCAGCTGCGCCATACCACCGAACGCCAGGGCCAGCTGGAACAGCAGCTGCTGCAGGCCAAGCAGGCCGCCGAAGCGGCCGTGCTGGCCAAGGGCGAGTTCCTGGCCACGATGAGCCACGAGATCCGCACCCCGCTCAACGGCATCCTGCCGATGCTGGAGCTGATCGCGCGCGGGCCGCTGGGCGAGGACCAGCGGCAGATGCTGGCCACCGCTTCGGCCAGTTCACAGCAGCTGCTGCGCATCGTCGACGACATCCTCGACTACTCCCGGCTGGAAGCACAGGCGCTGGAACTGGAGATCACCAGCTTCAACCTGCGCGACCTGCTCGATGGCGTGGTGCAGCTGATGCAGCGCGCCGCCGACGCCAAGGGCCTGGCCCTGGGCCTGCAACTGGATCCTTCGGTGCGCCTGCCGGTGCGCGGCGACCCGGTGCGCCTGCGCCAGGTGCTGAGCAACCTGCTGGCCAACGCAATCAAGTTCACCGCCCGCGGCCAGGTGCAGCTGCGCGTGCTGCGGCTGGGCGAAGGTGCCGCGCAGCACCAGCTGCGCTTCGAGATCATCGATACCGGCATCGGCATCGACGACACACTGCAGGCACGCCTGTTCCAGTCCTTCAGCCAAGCCGACGCATCCACCACCCGCATCTACGGCGGCACCGGCCTGGGCCTGGCCATCTGCAAGCGCATCATCGACCTGATGCACGGGCAGATCGGCGTGCAGTCCACGCCTGGCCAGGGCGCTACGTTCTGGTTCGAGATCCCGCTGCTGAAGGTTCCTGGCGACCTGCCGGCGATGGCGCGCGCGCCAGCACCGCTGCTGCTCTTCAGTGCCGATGCAACGCTGCAGGCACGCATCGAGCGCATCGCGGCCCATCATGGCCTGCTGGTGCACGCCATGGCGCAGCTCGATGCCGTGGTCGAGCGCCTGCGCGCGGTGCCGAGGCCCGGGCAACCGGCGCCGGCCTGGCTGCTGGTCGATGCACGTGCGCGCCGCATCGGTGAAGCGACGCTGCAACAGGCGTTGGCCGAACGTGGCGAGGACGATGCCCTGCAGGTGCTGTGGCTGCAGGACGACACCCTTCCGGCACGCCCGCGCCAGCGGCAGTTACCCTCGCATTTCGACGACGCTGCGCTGCATGCACTGCTGGCTGCACCGGTCGCGCATGCGCGCCCTGCCGCGCTGCTGGCCAACGCCGAACAGGGTCAGCCCACGCCCACGCTGCCGCCGTTGCACCTGCGCGTGCTGCTGGTGGAAGACAACACGGTCAACCGGATGGTGGCCGAGCATCTGTTGCGCGTATTCCAGTGCGAGGTGCGCAATGCCGCCGATGGCGAGCAGGCGCTGGCCGCCCTTCGCGAAGGCGGCGTGGACGTGGTGCTGATGGATTGCCAGATGCCGGTGCTGGACGGCTACACCGCCACGCGCCACTGGCGTGCGGAAGAAGCGGAAACCGGGCGCACGCGGTTGCCGATCATCGCGATGACGGCCAACGCCATGGCCGGTGATCGCGAGCGCTGCCTGCAGGCCGGCATGGACGACTACCTGTCCAAGCCGATCGCACGTGCCACGCTGCATGCGCTGTTGCAGCGCTGGGGTGGCGGGAAAGCTGCATCACCTGGACAGCCTTCGGTAGAGCCGAGCCATGCTCGGCTGACGGCCAATTGCAGTCGCACGCCATCAGCCGAGCATGGCTCGGCGCTACAGAATCCGGAAAAGCAGGTGGCGCCAGCACCGCAACCGGTACTGGACCGCGACGTGCTGGACGAACTGCACGCGGTAATCGGCGATACCGCCCTCCAGATCGTCTCGGTGTTCCTGGAGGATGCGCCGGCGATGGTGCAGCAGCTGCAGCAGGCCGCGCAGAACGGCGACGAGCCCCGCCTGCAGGCGGTCGCGCACAGCCTGAAATCATCAAGCGCGAACGTGGGGGCCTTGTCGCTGTCGGCGGTGGCGCAGCGGATCGAACATGAGGCCCGCAGCGGCAGCCTGCAGCGCCCCGCCGTAGCGGTAGCGCTGCTGGTTGCCGAATTCGCCCGTGCGCGCGTGGCACTGACGGGCTACCTGGCACAGCATCGCGCCGGCCAGGCCGGCTGAGTCACTCTTCCAGCTTGCTCAGCAGGTACTTCGGCTCGCCGATGCGCTCGATCAGGTCGAGCTGGGTTTCCAGCCAGTCGATGTGCTCCTCTTCCGAGTCGAGGATCTTCACGAACAGCTGGCGGCTGACGTAGTCACCCACCGAATCGGAATAGGCCACGGCCTCGCGCAGGGTGACCACGCCATCGCGTTCCAGCGACAGGTCGCACTGCAGGATCTCGGTCGGGTTCTCGCCGATGCGCAGCTTGCCCAGCGCCTGGAAGTTCGGCAGGCCTTCAAGGAACAGGATGCGGTCGGCGAGCATGTCGGCATGCTTCATCTCGTCGATCGATTCCTTGTACTCATGTTCGGCCAGTTCCTTGATGCCCCAGTTCTTCAGCATCTTGGCGTGCAGGAAGTACTGGTTGATCGCGGTCAGCTCGTTGTAGAGGACCTTGTTGAGGAATTCGATGACCTTGGTGTCGCCCTTCATGGGGATGCTCCTGCACGCTGAAAACGCACGCACTCTAACGCCTTGCGTGCGGTCGTGAAGGAACGCGAATCGTGCGCATTGGCCTATGGCGGCCACGCGTGAAGGATCCGGAAGCGCGGCGTCAACGCGCCGCGAAAGAGACGTCAGGCGACCTGGGCCAGACCGAGGACCGGCAGCGGCAGATCGTGGGTGGCACGTGCCTTGGCCAGCAGGTCGCCGGCCATGTCCAGGCAGGAACCGCAGGTCGCGCCACAACCGGTACGCATGGTCAGCTCGGCCACCGTGCTGACGCCATGGCTGGCGGCTTCGCGGATCTGGTGGTCGGTGACTCCGTTGCAGATGCAGACGTACACAGGCGTGAACCGGGATGACAGGCCAAGAGTGGCCTGTTGGCTATTCCAATGGAAACGAGAATGGTTGTCAATCAGAGACCTGAACCATTCTCGATACGGTTCAGAGTGCGATCGAATACAACAGGGCCAGCACCGGCGTACTGAAGAACATGATCAGCCAGTGCAGGCCACCGCCTGCCGCCCTCAGGCGCAGCAGGTAGTCCGCCAGATACAGGGCACCGGCACAGTTCACCAGGATGAGGACCATGCCCAGCCCAAGCGGGATCGTTGCGCTGCCGCCAAGCACCACCACGCCCAACGCCATCCAGGGCAGGCTGGCCAGCCGGACAACCAGGCCCTGCTGGAGATACCCGGCGGGGACGCGTTGTGACGGATCGACCCGCGGCCTGCGCGGCCTCCCCATCAAACCGCCCCCGGCTCACCCTTGGCCTTGCGCGGCCAGTAGCCACCGCGCTTGGGAGTGCGCTTGCGGGGCCTGTCGTGGCCGGCAGCGTGACCCGGCATCCAGGCCTCCGCAGCGCTCTTGGGCATGGCGGTGACGCCCTGCCCGGCCACCCCGCGCGCCAACGGCGCCAGATGTCGCAGAGCGCGCGCATAGACGCCACGCTTGAACATCACCACGTGCTCCACCGGGTACCAGAAGTCCACCCAGCGCCAGTGGTCGAACTCGGGCGAATCGGTATGGTCCAGCTGCACATGCGATTCGTCGCCGGTCAGGCGCAGCAGGAACCAGACCTGCTTCTGGCCGATGCAGACCTGCCGCTCATTGCGGCGGATGGCCCGCGCCGGCAGCTTGTAGCGCAGCCAGCCGGGCGTCGCCCCGAGCACTTCCACGTGCTCAGGCAGCAGGCCGGTCTCTTCCTGCAGTTCACGATACATGGCCTCGACAGGCGTCTCGTCGGTGTTCATGCCACCCTGCGGGAACTGCCAGCCGTCCCGGCGCACACGTCGTGCCCAGAACACCTGGCCGTCCTGCCGCATCAGCACAATGCCGACGTTCGGTCGATAGCCGTCCGGATCGATCACGATGCGGACTCCTAAGAAAATCTACTGGTCGGGACTATCCCATGCCCTCTGTCGACCCACAAGCACGGCACAAAAGTGTTGACAGGGTCGATACACATCCGCAGAATAGCGGGCTCACCAAGGCTATGTAGCTCAGCCGGTTAGAGCACAGCACTCATAATGCTGGGGTCGGTGGTTCGAGTCCACCCATAGCCACCACACTGAAAATCAAGTTGTTTTTCAGTGTGAAAAGTGAGAAAATAGTTGCACGTTTTGCCCCGTCGCCAAGCGGTAAGGCACCTGACTCTGACTCAGGCATTCGGTGGTTCGAATCCATCCGGGGCAGCCAAATTAAAAGCAAAAGGCCAGATCGAAAGATCTGGCCTTTTGCTTTTAATTTGGTCGCGCATTCCACCTGATCCCCGCGCCTGTCGGCGCGCCCCCTTGAACATCAAGGGGGCTCTCCTCCAGAGAGGGGTCCGGGGTCGGATCCTTTTCAGAGAAAAGGGCTCCGACCCCACCCCCTTCTGACATGTGAAGCCACGGGTAGTACCGACCGCTGGCCGGCAACCCGGGAATGCATGACACCGAAACGACAAAAGCCCGGCCGAAGCCGGGCTTTTGCTTTTCCATCCAGCGGGCTCCCGAAGGAGCCCAACCAGGCGCGGTAGATCAGCGCTTGGAGAACTGGGTGGCGCGGCGGGCCTTGTGCAGACCGACCTTCTTACGCTCGACTTCACGGGCGTCACGGGTCATGAAGCCGGCCTTGCGCAGCTCGGACTTCAGGGTTTCGTCGTACTCGACCAGAGCACGGGCGATGCCCAGACGGATCGCACCGGCCTGGCCGGTGGTGCCGCCGCCAGCGGCGGTGACCAGGATGTCGAAGCTTTCGGTGTTCTTGGTCAGCTCGAGCGGCTGGCGCACGATCATGCGCGCAGTCTCACGACCGAAGAACTCGTCCAGCGGACGGCCGTTGACGGTGATGTTGCCCGAACCCTTGCGCAGGAACACGCGAGCGGTGGAGGACTTGCGGCGGCCAGTGCCGTAGTTTTGAGTGATAGCCATGATTAGATATCCAGAACCTGCGGCTGCTGTGCGGCGTGCGGATGCTCAGTGCCGGCGTAGACCTTGAGCTTGCGGTACATCTGGCGACCCAGCGGGCCCTTCGGCAGCATGCCCTTCACGGCGATCTCGATCACGCGCTCCGGGTGGCGCTCCAGCGCCTGTGCCAGGGATTCGGTCTTCAGGTTGCCGATGTAACCGGTGAAACGGTGATACATCTTGTCCTGCAGCTTCTTGCCGGTGACGGCAATCTTTTCTGCATTGATGACGACCAGGTAGTCGCCGGTATCAACGTGGGGGGTGTAGACCGGCTTGTGCTTGCCGCGCAGACGGCGGGCCAGCTCGGTGGCGAGACGGCCCAGGGTCTTGCCCTCGGCGTCGACGAGGTACCAGTCGCGCTGGACGGTCTCGTTCTTGGCAGTGAAAGTGCTCATGAAGAACTCTAGGTTAGGTCGGGCTCATTGCGGCGAAAGGCTCACCGGAACTCTGCCACGCGTTGTGAAAAGGTGAAGCGTAAGAGGCGGGATTGTACGCAGGTCAGACCCCCGTTGCAAGCCGACCCCTGACCGGGTTGGCAGGGGGACGGGGCCGGGCGAGAATCGCGGGGTCTTCCGCCCCACCGTGTACCGCCATGACCGTGCTCCGCCACATCACCCCGCTGGACCACCTGCTGACCGAGGCGCAGCGCGCCCTGGACACGGTGTTCGGCAACCCGCCGGCGGCCCGCCCCTACCCGGCTGCGGACACCGACGAGCCGGGCATGGACAGCACTGAACGCCGCCATGCGGCCGGGCTGATGCGGATCAACCATGTCGGCGAGGTCTGCGCGCAGGGCCTGTACTTCGGCCAGGCCGCCGTGGCCCGCGACCCGGCCACGCGTGAACACCTGCTGGAAGCGGCCCAGGAAGAGACCGACCACCTGGCCTGGTGCGCCACCCGCCTGGGCGAACTGGACAGCCGTCCGAGCCTGTTCAACCCGCTCTGGTATGCCGGCAGCTACACCATCGGCACCCTGGCCGGGCTGCGTGGCGACGGCTGGAACCTGGGCTTCGTGGTCGAAACCGAGCGTCAGGTGGAAGCCCATCTGGACGAGCACCTGGTCGACCTGCCGGCCAGCGACCTGCGCAGCCGCGCGGTCATCCAGGTGATGAAGGAAGACGAGGCCCGCCATGCGGAGCACGCCGAGCAGGCCGGCGCACGCCGCCTGCCGTTCCCGATCCCGGGCGCGATGGCGCTGGCCTCCAGGGTGATGAAGACCATCGCCTACCGCATCTGAAGGGTTTGCCCGCACCAACGGCGTGGGCCTACCAAGAGGTGCGGCGGGGCCTGACGGTGGGCCCGACCGTTGGTCGGGCCATCAATCAGTTCGGCGACACCAGCTTCAGGCCGATCACACCGGCTACGATCAGGCCCACGCAGGCCAGGCGGGCCGGCGATGCGCTGTCGTTGAACAGGTAGATGCCCAGCACCGCCACGCCCATGGCGCCGATACCGGTCCAGATCGCGTAGGCCGTGCCGACCGGGATGCTCTTCATCGCCTGGCTCATCAGGTACAGGCTGATCAGCGCGGACACGACCGTGGCAGCAGTGGGAAGGGGTTTGCTGAAGCCTTCGGAGTACTTCATTCCGAGGGCGAAACCGATCTCGAACAGGCCGGCCAGCAGCAGGTAGATCCAGGGCATGGGTGGGGGCTCCTTACCTTTTTGAGAAAAACGAAACGGCCCGGTGTTTTCACACCGGGCCGTGGGTCGGTACATCACCGTGGAACCACGTCGCTTGCGCGACACCAGTTCCACGGGGCGGGTCGTCCCGCCTGGGCGGCGATGCCTGCCGGCATCGCGCATGGGGCTTACTCGGACAGGTTCCGGCCGTGGAACAGCTCTTCGATCTCGCGCTTGAGCAGCGCTTCGATCTTCATGCGTTCCTTGAACGACAGGTTCTTGGCCTTTTCCTCGAACAGGTACTGGTCCAGGTCGAAGTCCTTCAGGTGCATCTTCGTGTGGAAGATGTTTTCCTGGTAGACGTTGACGTCGAACATCTCGTAACGCGACTTGATGTTCTTGGCCAGGAAGTTCTGGATCGAGTTGATCTTGTGATCGATGTAGTGCTTCTTGCCCTTCACATCGCGGGTGAAGCCACGGACGCGGTAGTCCATGATCACGATGTCCGACTCGAGGCTTTCGATCAGGTAGTTCAACGCCTTCAACGGCGAAATGACGCCGCAGGTGGCCACGTCGATGTCGGCGCGGAAGGTGGCGATACCTTCCTGCGGGTGCGTTTCCGGATAGGTGTGCACGGTGATGTGCGACTTGTCCATGTGCGCGACCACGGCGTCGGAGATCAGCTCCTTGCCGGCCTGCTTCTTGTCGATCACCGGTTCTTCGGAGATCAGGATGGTCACCGAGGCACCCTGCGGGTCGTAGTCCTGGCGGGCCACGTTCAGGATGTTGGCGCCGATGATCTCGGCGACATCGGTCAAGATTTGAGTCAGCCTGTCGGCGTTGTACTCTTCATCGATGTATTCAATGTAACGCTGACGCTCCTCTTCGGTGCGCGCGTAACACACGTCATAGATGTTGAAGCTCAGCGCCTTGGTGAGGTTGTTGAAACCCTGCAGCCTCAGGCGAGGCAACGGCTTGACCACGGCGGTCGATTCCTGTGTAAGAAGGGAAAGGGGGAATTATGGGGCAAACCGTCCCCGGGGGGAACGTGAAGATCGCTCACATCTGGCACACTGTTTGCCCTTAACAATTGCGCTGGTTAAGCTCCGCTATCGACCCCGTGAATCCGTTCATGCGCAGAGGGAGCGCTCCTATCGTGTCAACCGTGCGCCTAGCTAGCAGTCCACTGGCCCTGGATATCGCCACAATCGATCGTTTCCTGGCGCACAGCCACAGGCGGCGATACCCCACCCGTACCGACGTCTTCCGACCCGGTGACCCGGCGGGAACCCTGTATTACGTCATCAGCGGCTCGGTTTCGATCATGGCCGAGGAAGATGACGATCGCGAGCTCGTGCTGGGCTACTTCGGTGCTGGCGAGTTCGTCGGCGAGATGGGCCTGTTCGTTGAATCGGACCGCCGCGAGGTGATCCTGCGGACCCGCACCGCCTGTGAGCTGGCCGAAATCAGCTACGAGCGCCTGCATCAGCTGTTCCTCGGCCCGCTGTCGGCCGATGCCCCGCGCCTGCTGTACGCGCTGGGCCAGCAGATCTCCAAGCGCCTGCTCGACACCAGCCGCAAGGCCAGCCGACTGGCATTCCTGGACGTCACCGACCGGATCGTGCGCACCCTGCACGACCTGGCGCAGGAACCGGAAGCAATGAGCCACCCGCAGGGCAGCCAGCTGCGCGTCTCGCGCCAGGAACTGGCGCGCCTGGTCGGCTGTTCGCGCGAAATGGCCGGCCGCGTGCTGAAGAAGTTGCAGACCGACGGCCTGCTGCATGCCCGCGGCAAGACCGTGGTGCTGTACGGCACCCGTTGACCGTTGAGCCCCCGGTGGGTGCGGACCTTGGTCCGCACTCCCTCGCGCGCTAGGCTCGGGGCATGGAACTGAGCAGCGAATTCTGGTGGTTCATCCTTATCGGCCTCGGCGCGCAGCTGGTCGACGGCGCGCTGGGCATGGCTTTCGGCCTGGTCTCATCGTCGGTGATGCTGAGCATGGGCCTGCCGCCGGCGCAGGTCAGCGCCAGCATCCACACCGCGGAAGTGTTCACCACCGGCGCCTCGGGTGTGTCGCACCTCGCCGCCGGGAATGTCGATAAACGCCTGTTCCTGCGCCTGGCCCTGCCCGGCGCGGTGGGCGGCGCGGTGGGCGCCTACGTGCTCACCCAGATCCCGGGCGAGATCATCCGGCCACTGATCTACCTGTACCTGCTGGTGCTGGCGATCATCATCCTGGCCCGCGCGGCCGGACGCTGGATGCCCAAGGGCGAAATCCGCCGGGTACCGGTGCTGGGCTTCTTCGCGGGCCTGCTCGACGCCAGCGGCGGTGGCGGCTGGGGGCCGATCGCCACGTCCACCCTGCTCGCTCGTGGTGGCCAGGCGCGCACCACCATCGGTACGGTCAATGCGGCGGAGTTCGTGGTCACGCTGACGGTGTCGGCGACCTTCCTGCTGTCGATGGGGGTGCAGCACCTGCAGATCGTCGCCGGCCTGCTGATCGGCGGCATGATGGCCGCGCCGGTGGCGGCGATCCTGGTCAAGCGGGTGAAGGAGCGCTGGGTGCTGGTGGCCGTTGGCGTGCTGGTGCTGGGCATCAGCCTGTTCCAGATCGGCCACGCGGTGTACGGGCACCTGTATCGCTGAGGCATTCCCTGTAGAGCCGGGCCATGCTCGGCTGATCGCGCACGGATACCGCAACGAAGAGCAGCCGAGCATGGCTCGGCTCTACAACAGGCTCGGATCAGGCCTTGTCGCCACCACGGTCCACGCAGCCCCAGTTGAGGATGCGGGTGCCGGCCGGCAGCACGCGGCGGAAGAAGTCCACCCTGCCCGGCTTCGGGTTCACCACCACCGGCGCCTTGGCCGCCAGCAGCAATGGCAGGTCGGCGGTGCTGTCGGAGTAGGCGATATCGATATCGCCGTAGCCGCGCTCGCGCAGCATGCGCATCTTCTCTTCGTTGTGGCAGTGGCGGGTCGGGCCGACGCCGCCCAGCCGTGGGCCAACCTCGGTGCCGATCACCGGTACGTCCTGGTGGGCGACGAAGGCCAGGATCGCCCGTGCCAGCTCTGGCGGCGCGCCGGTGGCAACCACCACGCGGTCGCCCTTGGCGCGGTGCGCGGCGAACACCTCCAGCGCCTGCGGCAGCAGCTTGGCGCGCATCTGCGCCTCATTGCGCAGCACATAGGCGTCGATGACCTTGTTGAAGTCGCGCGCACGGTGCAGGCCGAAGCTGCCGATCCACACATAGACCGAAATACCGGCACGACGGGTCGGCAGCAGCGCCACCATCGGCCCGGCGATCGGCGTGACCAGCAGCGCCGCCAGCATCCGCAACGGGTTGCGCTTGATCAGCGAGGCGAACAGGTGGGTGCCCGAATCGCCGTCGTAGAGGGTGTGGTCGAAATCGAAGACCACCAGCGGCGCATCGTCGCGCGGCGTCGGATAGTGCGTTTTCATGCCGCGAAGAATAGCTGACGCAGGCCCTCGCCCGGCTCTTCCACGCGCATGAAGGCCTCGCCGACCAGGAACGCATGGATGCCGGCATCGCGCATCAGCGCCACGTCCTGTGGGCCCAGGATGCCGCTCTCGGTCACCAGCAGGCGGTCACGCGGCACCGCCTTCTGCATGTCCAGCGTGGTCTGCAGCGACACTTCGAAGGTGCGCAGGTTGCGGTTGTTGATGCCGATCATCGGTGCCGGCACCTGCAGCGCACGCTCCAGTTCGTCGATGTCATGCACTTCCACCAGCACGTCCATGCCCAGCGACAGTGCCAGTTCGGACAGGGTGGCCAGCTGGGTGTCGTCCAGCGCAGCGACGATCAGCAGGATGCAGTCGGCGCCCAGCACGCGCGCCTCGTACACCTGGTAGGCGTCAATCACGAAGTCCTTGCGCAGCACCGGCAGCGTGCAGGCCTCGCGGGCCTGCTGCAGGTAGGCGTCGGCACCCTGGAAGAAATCCGCGTCGGTCAGCACCGACAGGCAACTGGCGCCACCGAACTCGTAGCTGACGGCGATATCGGCCGGGCGGAAATCCGGGCGGATCACGCCCTTGGACGGGCTGGCCTTCTTCACCTCGGCGATGACTGCGGGGTCGCCATTGGCCACGGCCGCCTGCAGGGCGCGCACGAAGCCACGTACCGGCGGGGCGCTGGCCACGGCGGCCTGAAGCGCCTCGAGCGGGCGCTGGGCGCGGCGCTGGGCCACTTCTTCGGCCTTGCGGGCCAGGATCGTCTGCAGGATGTCGCTCATCGTCGTCGGTTCGGTGCGGGGGCGGTGAGGACGGCCATTATCGGCCATCAAAAGGGTCAGGCTGAACCGCGCGCTCAGGCAACCAGCGCGCGGGTGGTCTCCACATACTGCTGCAGGCGCTGGCGGGCGCTGCCGTTGGCGATGGCTGCACGGGCACGGGCCAGGCCATCGCCGATGTCGCTGGCCACGCCGGCCACGTACAGCGCGGCGCCGGCATTCAGCGCCACGATGTCCAGTGCCGGTCCCTGCTGGTTGTCCAGCACGGCGCGCAGCATGGCGATGGACTGCTCCGGGCCGTCCACGCGCAGGTTGCGGCTGGCCGACATGGCGATGCCGAAGTCTTCCGGGTGGATCTCGTACTCGCGCACCTTGCCGTCGCGCAGCTCGCCCACCAGGGTGCCGGCGCCCAGCGAGATCTCGTCCATGTTGTCGCGGCCCCAGACCACCATGGCGCGCTCGGTGCCCAGCTCGCGCAGCACGCGCGCCTGGATGCCCACCAGATCGGGGTGGAACACGCCCATCAGCACCGACGGCGCGCTGGCCGGGTTGGTCAGCGGGCCGAGGATGTTGAAGATGGTGCGCACGCCCATCTCGCGGCGGACCGGCGCGACCACCTTCATCGACGGATGGTGGATCGGCGCGAACATGAAGCCGATGCCGGTCTGCTCGATGGCCGCGGCCACCTGGGCCGGCTGCAGTTCGATGGCCGCACCCAGCGCTTCCACCGCATCGGCGCTGCCGGACTTGGACGACACGCTGCGGTTGCCATGCTTGGCAACACGCGCACCGGCTGCGGCCGCCACGAACATCGCGCAGGTGGAGATGTTGAAGGTATGCGAGCCATCGCCACCGGTACCGACGATGTCGACCAGGTGGGTGGTATCGGCCACCGGCA
Organism: Stenotrophomonas sp. GD03819; assembly: GCF_029841665.1. NCBI lineage: Bacteria > Pseudomonadati > Pseudomonadota > Gammaproteobacteria > Lysobacterales > Lysobacteraceae > Stenotrophomonas > Stenotrophomonas sp. GD03819. Next base: position 41,608 of record NZ_JAOCEW010000024.1, on the reverse strand, counting down.
CCGCCAGCGCGAATTCGCGCATGACCGTGGCCGCGGCCGCGATCTCGTCGATGGTTTCCTTCTTCACCCGCAGGCCGGTGAGGATGGCGGCGGTCATCATCGGCGAGACATCGCCGCGCATGATCTGCCGCATCAGGTCGACCATTTCGTCGAAGAAGATTTCGCGGTGCTCGATGGTGCGTTGCAGGGCTTCCTGGGGGGAGAAGCTCATGGGAATGCTCCTTGGATCAGGCCGCCGGACGCTGCAGGAAATTGCGCAGCAGGGCGTGGCCGTGTTCGGTGAGGATGGATTCGGGGTGGAACTGCACGCCCTCCACCGGGAACTGGCGGTGACGCAGGCCCATGATCTCTTCGATCGAGCCGTCCTCGTTCTCGGTCCAGGCGGTCACTTCCAGCACATCGGGCAGGCTGTGCTTGTCCACCACCAGCGAGTGGTAGCGGGTGGCCTGGTAACGATCCGGCAGACCGGCGAACACGCCCTTGCCTTCATGGCGGATGGGCGAGGTCTTGCCGTGCATGATGTTGCCCGCGCGGATGACCGTGCCACCGTAGACCTGGCCGATGCCCTGGTGGCCCAGGCAGACGCCGAGGATGGGCGTGGTCGGGCCGAGGCGCTCGATCAGTTCCAGCGACACGCCCGCCTCGTTGGGCGTGCACGGGCCGGGCGAGATGACGATGCGCTCGGGTTTCTGCGCGGCGATCTCGTCCACGCTCATCGCATCGTTGCGCACCACCTTCACTTCGGCGCCCAGCGTCTGCAGGTACTGCACGAGGTTGTAGGTGAAGCTGTCGTAGTTGTCGATCATCCACAACATGGTCAGGTTCCGTCGCTTATCAGGAAAATGGCGTATACGTTTTCGGTGTAGGTGATGGGGCCGGCTTCAATGGACTCCGGTGCACCGGGCGCAGGTGCCGAGGTCGGTGCATAGCTGCCGGTCACCGAGATCCTGTCCAGATACTCACCATCCTCGCCCGGCTGCGGCCATTGCCCGGCCTGGATGCCGTAGGCGAAGTCCGGCGCCACGTCGGAGATGCTGTACAGGCCACGCACTTTCGTTCCATAGGCCTTGGCCAGGCCCTGCGCGGACTCGCGGGTCTTGGCCGCTGCTTCGCCCTTGAGTTCGCGTCGCAGCGCCACTTCGCCCGAGTAGGTCGGGGCCACGCTGCTGACCTGCACGTTCTCGTTGGCCTTCAGCGCACCCAGCACGTCCTGCATCGCCTTCACGCTGGCGAAGCTGGCACGCAGCTGGCGCGACACGCGGGTGCCGATGAAGACCTGCCGGTTCTGCTCATAGCGCGTCGCCGGACCGATACGCAGGTTGTCCGCGCGCACGCTGCCTTCCACCGCCTTGTGCTGCTTGAACAGCGCCAGCACGCGCGCGACGTTGTCCTGCACGCGGCGGCGCGCGGCGTCAGCATCCATGTCGGTCTCTTCGATGTTCAACTGCAGGCCGAACCGGTCCGGCATCACCACGCGGCGCGCCTCGCCCTTCACCAGCAGGTGCGGCTGCGAGGGAATGGTATTGGCCTGCGCCCACGCAGACGGGGCCATCGTGGCCAGCAGTGACGACCACAGCAATGCGCTCAGCAGCTTCATGCGGTACTCCTTGTCTTGAACGGGAACAGCAGGAGGTGCCGCGGCGCAGGCCACGGCACGGAAAGGCTCACAGGCCCTTGGCAGCCTGGGCGACGGCGCGGAACAGCGCGCGGCCCTTGTTCATCGTCTCGTCCCATTCCTTGTCCGGGTCCGAGTCGTAGACGATGCCGGCGCCGGCCTGCACGTACAGGCGGCCATCCTTGATCACCGCGGTGCGGATCGCGATCGCGGTATCGGCATCGCCGTGCCAGCCGATGTAGCCGATGCTGCCGGCATAGACATTGCGCTTGATCGGTTCCAGCTCGCGGATCACCTCCAGCGCGCGGATCTTCGGCGCGCCGCTGACCGTGCCGGCCGGGAAGGTGGCGCGCAGCACATCGGCATAGCTCAGCCCCGGCTGCAGCTGCCCGGTCACTTCGCTGACGATGTGCATGACGTGGCTGTAGCGTTCGATCACGAACTGCTCGCCCACTTCCACGGTGCCGGCCTTGGACACGCGACCGGCATCGTTGCGGCCGAGGTCGATCAGCATCAGGTGCTCGGCGCGTTCCTTCGGATCGGCCAGCAGTTCGGCTTCCAGCGCCAGATCCTGCTCGACGGTGGCACCGCGCGGACGGGTACCGGCGATCGGGCGCACGGTGACTTCGCCATCCTGCAGACGCACCAGGATTTCCGGCGACGAGCCGACCACCTGCAGGTCGCCGACATCCAGGAAGTACATGTACGGCGACGGGTTCAGTGCACGCAGCGCGCGGTACACATCCACCGGGCGCGCCTTGAACGGCACGCTCAGGCGCTGGCTGAGCACCACCTGGAAGATGTCACCGGCGCGGATGTATTCCTTGCTGCGCTGGACCGCATCGACGAAGCCTTCGCGGGTAAAACCGGAGACGAAATCGGACTCGTCCAGCACATCACTGTTGAGCGGCGCGGGATAACCGGCGCCCGGTGCGCGCAGCTTGGCGGTCAGTGCATCCAGGCGGGCCTGGGCCTGCTCGAAGGCGCCCTCGACCCGGGGGTCGGCATGCACGATCAGGTACAGCCGGCCCTTGAGATTGTCGAACACCGCCAGCTCATTGGAATCCAGCAGCAGGATGTCCGGGGTGCCCAGTTCATCACGGCCGGCCGGCGGCGCCAGGCGCGGTTCGATGTAGCCGATGCATTCGAAACCGAACCAGCCGACCAGGCCACCGGTGAAGCCCGGCAGGCCGTCCAGCTTGGGCACCGAGTGAGCGCTGCGCAGCGCCTCGACCTCGGCGAACGGGTCGGCCACCTCGCGGGTTTCCACCATCTGGCCGTCTTCGCGCACGGTCAGCGTATGGCCGTGGAAGGCGTACACGCGGCGCGCCGGCAGGCCGATGATCGAGTAACGACCAAAGCGCTCGCCGCCTTCGACGGATTCAAACAGGTAGGTATTGGGGCCGTCGGCGAGCTTCAGATAGACCGAAAGCGGCGTGTCCAGGTCGGACAGCACTTCACGGACGACGGGAATATGGGTGTGGCCTTCAGCGGCCTGCTGCTGAAACTGAGCGTGCGAGTTCAAGACGACTTTCCTTCCGGGACACAGCGTTATGGGGGCGGACGACGGCAACGGGCCACCATCGCCACCAACGGCGTGCGGAAGAAAGGGTATGCGGGGTCGTCAGGCTGGACACCCCTTGACTGTATCGCAGCCGGGGCGGGAGGGGAACCCCGCCGCCGCGGCGCGGTTCATTCGGCCATTAGCCCATCCGCCGGGCATTCTCCTGGGCCTCCAGCCCCTGTTGCTGGGCCAATCCAGCCGCCGTCGCCTGTTCGCGACCGGTGTTCAGGGCGTCAACCTGCGCCGTGCTCACGGCCAGCGGCTGGGCCATGCCGGCCGCCACGTCCACGTGCGCATGTCGGCGGTGGGCCGCCTGCAGATCCGGGGTGTCGACCGCGAATGCCCGCGTGCGGTCGTCACTGAGCAGCACATGGGAAATGGCCTGCAGCCCATCGCGCTTGGCCTGCGCAGCCAACGCCCCGGCCAGCTGGTCGCTCTGCAGGTTCGGGATGCGGCCATGTGCCACATCGAGGCCGTGCACGCCGGTCTGCGCGCCCTTGAACAGATGGAAGTCGATGTGCCCCGGATCGTTCAGCGCTGGCATCTTCGCGGCCCCCTCCTGCAGCTGCGCATGCGGCCGTCCAAGCAGCTTGCGCGCGGCCGCCTCCTGGCTCGCGATTGCCGCGTCGAGACTGGGGTTCATCGTCTCGCTCATGCCATGCCGGTCCACCGACTCCCCCATGGTCGCACTGCCGCGCCCGATCACCCACGACGTCTTGGCAAGGTTGACCAGGTTCTGCGGCAGTGCCGGCGTGGGCAGGTGCGTGGCAATGCCCTTGTTGGCCATCGCACCCAGCCCGACGGTGCCGGCCAGCACGGCCGGCGCCTGCGAGGTCAGCCCGGTGATCTGATGGCTGCTCCAGTTCATGCCCATGTGGAAAGTCGCGCCGTACACGGCATAGCCATTGCGCAGCCCATTGGCCACGCCATGCACGCCCTGCTGCAGCTGGCCGCCCAGATGATGGCCGCCGGCGCGGATGCGGCCGGCATCCGCCGCTGCTTCACGGGTGGCTTCACGGGCCTTGGTTTCGAGTTGATTGCGGGCCGCGTCACCGTGCTCGCGCATCTGCCTGGCCATGTCGTCGGCACCGAGCGCACCCAGCACGCTGGCCCCGATGTTCCAGCCGTAACTGCCCTTGGCCTGCACGCGGTGGCTGACCGATTCGACCAGACCCTGCAGCTCGCGTCCCTTGGCAATGACCGTCGCGCCGCCTTCGATGCCGACCCGCATGCTCTTTCCACCGTAGTCGACCACGGTGCCGATCGCATTTCCCTGCAGGGTCGACGCACGTTCGACGGCCACGCCGGACAGGCTCATGCCCCGGCCCGCCAGCGCGCCGACCTGCTCGACATGTTCACCGGCAATCCGTCCGGCACGCATGCCACGCGCACCTGCGATCAGCACCTCGGCCAACGGGCCACCGTATTCGGCAAGCTGGCTTGGCGCTTCTCGATGGCGGCGGTCCACCACCTTTCCGTTCACTTCGGTCTTGGCGTCCAGCAACAGTTCCATCCTGCCCGCGGCCACCGGAACATTGCGCAATGCCTCCGCCCCGGATTTCGACGCCAGCTGGTCAACCAGCTGGGCGGTGGCCGTCTGCGCACCGGCCGGCATCATCTCCTGCAGCTTGCGGGTAACCATCTGCTGCACGCCGGGCTGGCGCAGCAGCTGGCTGGTCTCGCTGGCCAGCAGGCCAAAGCCCTGCCGGTGATGCTCGTTGAGCCGCTTCAATCCGTTCTGCACATCGTTGAGCACTTCACCCGAGGTCTGGTAGGTGTGCACCGTGTCGCGCGTGTTGAACACCGGCAATCCGTGGGATTTCGCGTAGCGATCGGCGGTGGCCGGATGCAGGCCCGCCGAATTGAAGGTGGTCGCACGTACACCGGTCACCGCCGAAGCGGCAGAGGCCATGCCGCCGCCAAGCGAATGACCGGCGAGTTCAAAGTGGGTACCGGAGGTCTTCAAGCGACTCGCCAGTGCCATGGCCCGATCGTAGTAGTCACTCTGCATGCCCACGCCCTGGCGTCCGTTGTTGAGGAAATCCTCGCCTCCGGACTCACGCCGCCCGCCTTTCGCCCGGGGATCGATGATTTCGCCCGTGGATCCCTTGAATACCAGCACCGGCTTGGCGTCATCACCGAACACCCTTTTGTCCGGAATGTAGATCTCTGCGCGGAAACCCGAGTCGTTCGGCCGCATCAGCTTCTTCAGGTCGGCTGCCCCCAGGCTGATGCCCGCTGCTTTGAGCGTGTCCGGGTCGGTCACGGCACTGGCTCGCGTCCACCCGACCGGCGGCTCTCCTTTGCCCTTTGCCGAGGCATACACATCATCAGCAAGCGAACCCAGCTCGCGGGCGTGATAGGTCTCGCGCAGGCGCGCCGCTTCGGTGGCGTGTCCACCGCCCTGCAGTTGCTCGACCAGGTGCTGCTGCGCCTGGACGCTCCTGGCGCGGGCCTGCAGCAGGCGCTCCTGCTGCTCGGGATCGTGACCGCTCATGGCAGACTCCATTGCTCATCAGTGAAGACGTGGTCATCCAGGACCTGCTGGAATGACCACGGCCAACGCTATCATCCCCCGAACGCGTCCATGTCAAGGAATCACATGCACCGTCACCCTCACAGTTCCTTTACGCCATTCTCCTGGCTGGCGCTGATGCTGCTGATACTGCTGAGCGCCTGCGCGCGCACGTCTTCACATGGCGCGGAGCGCTATTTCGAAGGCAAGGCCCTGGAGCTGGCCATTGCCGCCGAACAGGGGGATGCGGCGACGATCACGCGCCTGATCAAGACCGAAGGCGTGAACCCCGACAAGGAGTTCTCGAAGCAGGATGGCATTCCGCTCATCGCGTGGCCGTTGCGCGCGCGGAACCTGGAAGGCCTGCGCGCGATGCTCGACAACGGCGCCAACCCGAATGCACGGCGTATTGAAACGCTGGACGGCGAGACGTTCCGCCACAACAACGCCATGGTCTATGCCGCGAAGATGGACGATCCGCGCTACCTGGCCCTCCTGCTGGATCATGGCGGCGACCCGGACACGCGCACCTCCAATACCGAAACGCTGCTGTTCCAGGCCTTCATTTCCGGCAACCTGTGGAAGAACATCCAGCTGCTGGTGGAGCGAGGCGCACACGTCAACGAATCCAACATCGGCCAGGCCGATACGGTCCTGAGCTGGTACACCGGCCGTGGCGGCTTCGAGCAGGCCTACTGGCTGCTTGAACATGGTGCGGACCCCACGATTGCATCGCCGTCATCGGCGCAACCGGGCGCGCCCGATCGGATGGCCATGGTCGAAGCGATCTACTGGGAAATCACCACACCGGACCTGCTGCCGTGGCAGAAGAAGTGCCAGCAGTGGCTGATCGATCACGGCATTGCCCGGCCGCCGCTGCCGCAGTACATCCGCGAGAAGCGTGAAGCATTCGGGTTCCCGGCGAAGGAGCAGGACATACCGCCGTTGTAGTACTTCCGGTGCGGCTCAGCGCGGCTCGGACAACAGTGCACAGCCCACGGGTAGGTGCATCCGCACCCTGCCCGGCACGCACGCGATGCGGAACTGGCGCGCCTGTACCGGTTCACCGTCCAGGTTGAGCGTCAGCGGGCGCTCGGACTCCACCTGCAACCATGGCAGCCGCGCGCGTGTTGCCAGCTGTTCCAGCGCGGCCTGGGTGCCGGACTTCAGCATCTGGCCGAGCGTGGCGGTGACTTCCCCCTCCAGCTCCGGAAGCACCGTCACGTCCAGCTGCCCATCATCGATCAGTGCCTGCGGGCACAATTGCTGGCCACCGCCTGCCTGGCGGCCATTGCCGATGCCGAGCGCGATGAAGTCGCCTTCCCACGCGAAGTCCGGGCCGGACAGCCGCGCGGTGATCGGCTCGATGCGACCCAGCTTGGCGATGCCGGTGATCACGTAGGCCAGCCCGCCCAGCATCTTCTTCAAGCCGGCATCGGTCTCCACCGTTACCTGCGTGCCAAAACCACCGCTGGCAAGGTTGGCGCACCACCAGTGGGTGCCATCGGCGTCCACGCGCAGGAGATCGATCGCATGCGGCGTCGCCTGCCCGATCAAGCCGAAGGCCTCCTTCGGCTCGGTGGGAATGCCGGCAGCAGTCGCGAAGTCGTTGGCGGTCCCCATCGGAATCAGCGCCAGTGATGGCAGCGCATCCGCCGGTTCCTCACGGTGGGCCAGGGTCTCGGCCACCGCACTGAGCGTGCCATCGCCACCGGCGGCCACGATCACATCCACGCCGTGATCAATCGCCTCGGCCACGTAGCGCTCGGCATCACCGTCCTCCCAGGTCACCCGCACTTCCAGCTGCACACCCTGCCCGCGCCAGTGGCCGACGGCGTCGCGCAACTCATCGTTGCCAGCGGATTTGCCATTGAGGATCAGGCGCCAGCGCGGTGCGGCCATGTGGTGCTTCCAGGACGGGGGCGCACAGGCTAGCAATGCGCTGTTTGTCCGCGGTGAATGTCACGCAGATGTCATTCAGCAACCGGAGAATGGAAGGCCATAGCAGGGACGATGGATGGAGGCAGGATCAGCCTCCCACGCATGCAGCGAGGCCACGCCGGGGTTTGGCGTGGTCTTTTTTTTTTGCCTTGCCGCGACGGCTCAGAGATAGGCGTCGATCGGGCTGTGCAGCAGGCAGCTGTCAAAATCATCCACGTCGCGCAGCTCTGCGGGCTCGATGCCGTGCTGCTGCAGGAGGATGGCGAGTGCCGCCATGCCATCGGCAAACCGGCGCTCGACCCGCGTCAGCGGATCCTGCATGGCCAGGTCGTAGTCGAAGCCATAGGCGGTTTCGGTGAAGCGTGCGGCGTGGGTGACAAGACGCGCCTCGAAGGCACCGTAGGCATCCGGCAGGACATGCACGAACCGGCGCAGGTCGTCCTGTGCTGGGAGCTCTGCTGCCAGCGGATGCCCCTGCGCGATCCGCTCCAGGGGAGGCAGCGGCGGTGCTGGATAGCGGCGCTGCCACAGCAGCAGCGCGCGCTCGACATCATGGCCGCACCGCTGCAGGTCGGCGGCGGCCTCATCCACCGGGGCGCCCGTGCGCTGCCTGTACTCGGCAACCAGCCGGCGCACGATCCAGGCATGCGCCACGGCAAGATCCCCGCCCGATTCCATCAGTGCCTGCCTGCAGATACGGATGGACGCGGGCAGCTGCTGGCGAAGCAGGGTGATGCGTTGCGGCAGGGTCAGCGCATCCACTTGGCGGCTACCCGGCAAATGCCTTCAGGGCAGCGCCTTCCAGCCGGTACACGGTCCACTCGTCCTGCGGCTTGGCGCCGGCGGCGGTGTAGAACTCGATGGCCGGGGTATTCCAGTCCAGCACCGACCATTCGAAGCGGCCGCAGCCTTCGGCCACGGCCTGCCGGGCGATGTATTTCAGCAGCGCCTTGCCTGCGCCGACGCCGCGCTTTTCCTGGCTGACGTACAGGTCTTCCAGGTAGATGCCCTTGCGGCCCAGCCAGGTGGAGTAGTTGTAGAAATACACCGCATAGCCGATGGCCTCACCGTCGGCTTCGCAGATCAACGCGCGTGCGGTCGCGTCGGCACCGAACAGGCTCTCGGCGATGCCGATCTCATCGGTCTGCACCGAATGCTCGGCCTTCTCGTAGATGGCCAGCTCACGGATGAAGTGCAGGATCAGGCCGGCATCGGCCACGGTGGCCGGACGGATGTTCAACACGGCCACCGTACCCATGGCTCAGCCCCTTGCCGCAGCAACGTTCGCGCGCATCTGCGCGATCACGTCCTGGTAGCTGGTCTTGGCGTTGAAGATGGCCGAGCCGGCGACGAAGGTGTCAGCGCCAGCGGCGGCGATCTCACCGATGTTGTCGGCCTTCACGCCACCGTCGATCTCCAGGCGGATGTCCTTGCCGCTGGCGTCGATCATCTTGCGCACCACGCGCAGCTTGTCCAGCGCCGAGGGGATGAAGGCCTGGCCACCGAAACCCGGGTTGACCGACATCAGCAGCACCAGGTCCAGGTCATCCAGCACCCAGTCGAGGATGTCCACCGGGGTGGCCGGATTGAGCACAATGCCCGGCTTGCAGCCCAGCGAGCGGATCAGCTGGATGGTGCGGTGCACGTGGCGACTGGCCTCCGGGTGGAAGCTGATGTAGGTGGCACCGGCTTCGGCGAAGTCCGGGATGATGCGGTCCACCGGCTCAACCATCAGGTGCACGTCGATCGGCGCGGTGACGCCGTGCTTGCGCAAGGCCTGGCAGACCATCGGGCCGATGGTCAGGTTCGGCACGTAGTGGTTGTCCATCACGTCGAAGTGGACCCAGTCCGCACCGGCGGCGAGGACGTTGTCGACTTCCTCGCCGAGGCGGGCGAAGTTGGCGGAGAGAATGGACGGGGCGATGAGGCAGTTGGACATGGCCGGGGCCTTCGGAACGGGGAAAGGATTCTCCCGCCCGCAGGCGGGACTGTCGGGTCAGCGCTTGCGCAGGGTCTTGATGCGGTCGTAGGCGGCGTTGATCCGCCGCGACTTCTGCTCGGCCTGCTGCTGCAGCTCGGGGGCGGCACCGCCCAGCTTGTCGGGGTGGTACTGCGAGATCAGCTTGCGATAGGCGCGCTCTACCTCGGCATCGGTGGCCTCGGAGGTCAGCCCCAGCTCCCGGTACGGGTTCTCCTTGTTCAGGCGGAACCAGTCCGAGTCGAAGGCATGGCCGATCAACAGGCCGACCACCGCGCCAAACAGCGGATTGGGCCGGAACAGCAGGGCGCCGGCGATGAATCCGAGCAGTTTTCCGTACCAGCGCATGGCGCTCCGGGGTCGACCGACGAAATGGACGCTCATTTTACGTCACAGCGGGCCCGGACGGCTTTACACTAGGCCGCCCGCTGGTCAGCGGGCCCGCCGGGTCCGTTGGGCAGCCGTATCGACAACGCCCCAGGAGTGCCCGTGCCAACCACGCTGTTGCAATCCGATCTCCCCGGCCTGCCCTTGCGCCATCGCGGCAAGGTGCGTGATGTGTTCGATATCCCGCGCGAGCGGCTGCCTGCCGGGACCCCGCCGGGCGACTACCTGCTGATGGTGGCCACCGATCGCCTGTCGGCGTTCGACGTGGTCCTGCCCGACCCGATCCCGGGCAAGGGCGAGATGCTCTGCCAGGTGTCCAACTTCTGGTTCGCCAAGACCGCGCACCTGATGCCCAACCACCTGACCGGCATCGACGTGGCCAGCGTGCTGCCCGAGGGCGTGGATCCGGCCCTGTACGCCAAGCGTGCGGTGGTCACCCGCAAGCTGAAGCCGGTGCCGGTGGAAGCGATCGCCCGCGGCTACCTGATCGGCAGCGGCTGGAAGGACTACCAGCGCACCGGGAAGGTCAGCGGCATCGACCTGCCCGATGGCCTGCGCCAGGCCGAGCAGCTGCCGGAGCCGATCTTCACCCCCTCGACCAAGGCCGCCGTCGGCGACCATGACGAGAACATCGATTTCGATGCGATGGTGAAGCAGGTCGGTGCGGACCTGGCCGAGCGCGTGCGCGACGCCACCCTGCGCATCTACAAGTTCGCCGCCGACTACGCCCGCGAGCGCGGCATCATCCTGGCCGATACCAAATTCGAGTTCGGTACCGACGCCGATGGCCGCCTGTACATCATGGACGAGATGCTGACGCCGGATTCCTCGCGTTACTGGCCGGCCGACGAGTACGAAGTGGGTACCAGCCCGCCGAGCTACGACAAGCAATTCGTGCGCGATTACCTGGAGACGCTGGACTGGGGCAAGACCGCCCCGGGCCCGACCATCCCGGCCGAGATCATCGAGCGCACCCGCGCCAAGTACGCCGAGGCGCTGCAGCGCCTGGCCGGGATCAGCGTCGACTGATCCGCCTGCGCCCCCGGCCGGAAAGGCGGGGGCACTCTGAAGGGGTAGTGCCGGCCGCTGGCCGGCAACCTCGGCGAATCCGCAGCCAGGCATGGCCTGGCTCTACTGTCGGCTCTGGCGGGAGTATGCTGGCCGCATGCAGACATCCACCGAGCTTGCGCGGCCGATCGACCGCTATTTCGCCAGCTACTCCGACGACCACCGCAATGTGATCAACCAGCGCATCCACGTGGTGGCGGTACCGGCGATCCTGTGGTCGGTGGTGGCCCTGCTGTGGTGCCTGCCGCCGCTGATCACCTGGTTCCAGTACGGCATCTGGTCGGCGTTCGCGATGTTCAGCGCGTGGTGTTTCTACAACAAGCTGTCGCGCCCGCTGGGCATCGGCATGCTCATCCAGTTCTTCGTGTTCGGCTGCCTGTGCCGCCTGCTGGAGGCCGAAATCGGCCTGCAGGCCCTGCGCTGGCTGGCGGTGGGCGTGTTCGTGGTGGCCTGGATCGCGCAGTTCATCGGCCACAAGTTCGAGGGCCGCAAGCCCAGCTTCCTGACCGACCTGACCTACCTGCTGATCGGCCCGGCCTGGGTGATGGCCAAGTTCTACCGCAAGCTCGACTGGCGCTATTGAACTGCGGCCGGCCGACGGCGACCGTCGTTTCCTGAACGGGCAGATTCCGTCACCCGCACTCCACGACGGCCCTGCCAGCCTGCCCCGGTGACTCGCTCCCCACTTCCCGCCCGTCGACGGCAGCCCCTGTGCGACAGGGCCTGCGGTCTCCCTGCGTGGGCGTAGGGTGTCCCCGAGGGCAACCGGGGAAGGACTGCAGGAACGTGATGCTGCACCGCAGAAAAAATGAATCAGCGAACGTTACATGCAATTGATCGCTGTTCGATGGGTTTCGGCGACATTTCGCGGCCTGTTATCCTCCCTGACCTGCTCGTGAATCATGGATTCCCTGCATGCTCCCCAGCCTGCCCCTGCTGCTGGCCCTGCCGTTCCTGATGGCAGCGGCTGTTGCGGCCTTCCCCCGTAGTTCGCGCTCGACTGCTGCCTGGCTGGCGGCGCTGGCGCCGTTGGGCGGGCTGGCCATCCTCGGCTGGCTGACCCCGTCCGTACTCGGCGGCCAGGTGGTGCGGACGATGGTCCCTTGGCTGCCTCAGATCGGCCTGGACTTCACCCTGCGCCTGGACGGGCTGGCCTGGATGTTCGCCGGGCTGGTGCTGGGCATCGGCGCGCTGGTGGTGCTGTATGCGCGCTACTACCTGAGCCAGCAGGACAACGCGCACCGCTTCTACTGCTACCTGCTGCTGTTCATGGGCGCCATGCTGGGCATGGTGCTGTCGGGCAACCTGCTGTTGCTGATGATCTTCTGGGAAATGACCAGCATCAGCTCGTTCCTGCTGATCGGCTTCTGGTCGCACCGCCAGGACGCCCGCGAAGGCGCGCGCATGGCGCTGGTGATCACCGGCGGCGGCGGCCTGGCCCTGCTCGGCGGCGTGCTGCTGATCGGCCGCATCGTCGGCAGCTTCGACCTGGACGTGGTACTGGCCGCCGGCGAGCAGATCCGCGCCAGCGCGCTGTATCCGTATGCCCTGTTCCTGATGCTGGCCGGCATCTTCACCAAGAGCGCGCAGTTCCCGTTCCACTTCTGGCTGCCGCACGCGATGGCGGCGCCGACCCCGGTCTCGGCCTACCTGCACTCGGCCACCATGGTGAAGGCCGGCGTGTTCCTGCTGGCGCGGCTGCATCCGGCGCTGGCCGGCAGCGACCTGTTCTTCTACACGGTCAGCGGCATCGGCGCGATCACCCTGTTGATCGGGGCCTGGAACGCGATCTTCCAGCACGACCTGAAGGGCCTGCTTGCGTACTCCACGATCTCGCATCTGGGCCTGATCACCCTGCTGTTCGGCCTGTCCACGCCAATGGCGGTGGTGGCCGGCGTGTTCCACATCCTCAACCACGCCACCTTCAAGGCCTCGCTGTTCATGGCCGCCGGCATCATCGACCACGAAACCGGCACCCGTGACATGCGCAAGCTCGGAGGCCTGCGTAAGCTGATGCCGTTCACCAGCGCGCTGGCGATCATCGCCTCGCTGGCGATGGCCGGCATCCCGCTGCTCAACGGCTTCCTGTCCAAGGAAATGCTGTTCGCCGAGGCACTGACCGCCGGTGGCGGCCCGGGCGCGATGCGCACGGCGGTGTCGATCGCCGCGCTGCTGGCCGGCGTGCTGGGCGTGGCCTACAGCCTGCGCTTCGTGCACGACACTTTCTTCGGCCCCGGCCCGCACGACCTGGACCGCGTGCCGCATGAACCGCCGCGCTGGATGAAGGTGCCGGTGGAACTGCTGGTGGTGATCTGCGTGGCGGTAGGCATCGCTCCGGCACTGACCGTGGCGCCGGTGCTGCATGCTGCTGCGGCCTCGATCCTCGGCAACGCCATGCCCGAGTACAGCCTGGCGGTGTGGCACGGTTTCAACCTGCCGCTGGCGATGAGCGCGATCGGCGTAGTCGGTGGCGTGGCGCTGTACTTCGGCCTGCGCAGGCTGATCAACCTGCACGGCGTGGAAACCCGCACCACCGGGCGCAACGTGTTCCATGCACAGCTGGATGCGATCTCCGCGCTGGCCATGCGCCTGACCAACGGCATCGCCAATGGCAGCCTGCAGCGCATGCTGCTGGGCCTGGTGCTGGTGGCCATCACCGTGGCCGCCGCGCCCTACATCGCCAACCCGGCCTCGCCGAACTGGACCAAACCGCAGCCGATCCCGCTGCTGGGCTGGGCGCTGTGGCTGGTGATGATGGCCTGTGCGGTGGCCACCCTGCGTGTCTACAAGCAGCGCCTGCTGGCGGTGCTGCTGGTGGGCGGTGTCGGCCTGATGGTGGCGCTGACCTTCGTGTTCCTGTCCGCACCCGATCTGGCCCTGACCCAGCTGCTGGTCGAGATGGTGACCCTGGTGCTGATGCTGCTGGGCATGAACTACCTGCCCGCGCAGTCCGGACCGGAGCGGCCGCGCTGGCGCAAGCGGCGCGATGCGGTGATCGCCATCATCGCCGGTGCCGGGCTTGGCGCGCTGGCCTATTCGGCGATGACCCTGCCGCCCAACACCATGGCCGGCGAGCTGCTCGCCCGCGCCCTGCCCGAGGCGTACGGCCAGAACGTGGTCAACGTGATCCTGGTCGACTTCCGCGGCTTCGATACCTTCGGCGAGATCACCGTGTTCGGCATCGCCGCACTGGTGGTACATGCCCTGCTGCGGCGCACGCGGATGGCGCCGGAACAGATCATGCCTGGCCCGCCGATCAAGCTGCCGGTGCCGGCTGACCTGGCGCAGATCATGTTCCCGCTGACCCTGACCGTATCGATCTTCCTGTTCCTGCGGGGCCACAACGCGCCGGGCGGTGGCTTCATCGCCGGCCTGGTGCTGGCGGTACCGCTGCTGATCCAGTACGTGATCCAGGGCACCGCGTCGGTGGAATCGCGCTTCGGCTTCGACTACATCCGCTGCATCGGCATGGGCCTGCTGATCGCCCTGCTCAGCGGCAGTGCCTCGATGCTGTTCGGCGTACCGTTCCTGACAAGCGGGCACCTGGACCTGCACCTGCCGCTGATCGGCGACGTGCCGCTGGCCAGTGCCATCGGCTTCGACATCGGCGTCTACCTGGTGGTGTTCGGCGGCGCCATGCTGATGCTGTCGATGATGGGCACGATCAAGCCGTCGCGTACCCGCACTGCCCGCAAGGGTGAGATCGACCTGCAACGCCGTTCGGCCCGCACCGGGGAGATGCACTGATGGAACTGGCCCTGGCTACCGCGATCGGCGTGCTGACCGCCATCGGCATCTACCTGCTGCTGCGTGCGCGCAGCTTCGATGTGATCCTCGGCATGACCTTCCTGTCCTACGCCACCAACCTGCTGATCTTTGCCGGTGGCCGCGTGGTGCTGGGCAAGGCGCCGGTGCTGCAGGAGGGTGTGGACAGCCATCTCGGCAACTACACCGACCCGTTGCCGCAGGCACTGGTGCTGACCGCGATCGTGATCGCCTTCGCGATGACTGCCGTGAGCATCGTGCTGGCCATGCGCAGCCGCAGCGACAACCACAGCGACCACGTGGACGCCCACGAACCGGATGACGACCTGCAGGATGAGCGCGTGCCGCCGCGCCAGGACGAGGACCGCGCATGAATCATCTGGTGATCCTGCCGATCCTGATTCCGCTGCTGGGTGCTGCACTGTCGCTGTTCGTCGAACACCGCCGCTATGGCCCCAGAGTGCAGCGCGCGGTGGCCTGGACCGCGCTGTCGGCGCTGGCCCTGGCGGTGGGCCTGCTGTTTGCCAGCACGGCCAGCGGTGACATCAACGTCTACCTGCTGGGAGACTGGCCGTCGCGGCTGGGCATCGCGCTGGTGGCCGACCGGCTGTCGGCGTGGATGCTGCTGACCACCCTGCTGCTGGCCATTCCCTGCCTGCTGCATGCCTGCTCGGGCTGGGACCGCCGCGCACCGCACTTCCATGCACTGTTCCAGTTCCAGCTGGTGGGCCTCAACGGTGCGTTCCTGACCGGCGACATCTTCAACCTGTTCGTGTTCTTCGAGGTGATGCTGATCGCCTCCTACGGCCTGCTGCTCAGCGGTGGCCGCGGCCTGCGTATGCGCATCGGCCTGCACTACGTGGTGTTCAACGTCACCGCCTCGACCCTGTTCCTTATCGCGCTGGGCCTGCTGTACGCCTCGCTGGGCTCGCTGAACATGGCCGAGCTGTCGCAGCGCATCGCCGAGGTGCCAGCGGCGCAGCTGACCCTGGTGAAGGCGACGATGGGCCTGTTGCTGCTGGTGTTCTGCGCCAAGGCCGCACTGATGCCGCTGTACCTGTGGCTGCCGGAAGCCTATTCGCGCGCGCCGGCCGCTGTGGCTGCGCTGTTCGCGATCATGACCAAGGTCGGCCTGTACTCGGTGCTGCGCATCCAGATGCTGTGGTTCGGCGACGATGCCGGCGCGATGACCGGCTATGGCCGCGACTGGCTGCTGTGGGCCGGCGTGGCAACGCTGGTGCTCGGTGGCCTGGGTGCGCTGGCCGCAACCCGCCTGCGCGTGCTGATCTCCTACCTGGTGATCGTGTCGGCAGCCACGCTGTTCATCGCCTTCTCGGTAGGCACGCCGCAGGTGCTGTCAGCCGGCCTGTACTACTTGCCACACAGCAGCTTCGTCGCCGCCGCGCTGTTCCTGATTGCCGACCTGATCCGCCGCCGACGTGGTGGCGCCAGCGACCGCAAGGAAGTGGTGGCACCGATGCCGGGCAAGGAAACCCCAGCGGTGCTGTTCCTGATCGGCGCAGTGTCGGTGGCCGGCCTGCCTCCGCTGTCCGGCTTCCTGGCCAAGGCCGCGCTGCTGGCTGGCATGCCGGCACAGTACACCGCCCCCGTCTGGACGGCGGTGCTGGTCAGCAGCCTGCTGGTGATCATGGGCCTGACCCGCGGCGGCATCCGCCTGTTCTGGCGCGTGCCACCGGTCGATCCCGAGGCACCGAAGCCGCGCAAGGCACGCCTGCGCCGGGTCGAGCTCTACGCCGCCTGCCTGCTGCTGGGTTACGGCATCGGCATGACCCTGGCCGCCGCCCCACTGATGCGCTACACCGACGCCACCGCCGCACAGCTGCTGCACCCCAGCGAGTACGTGCAGCAGCTGCGCGCGACCACGCCGGAGATCCGCCAGCCATGACCGCCCAGCGCTCCCTGTTCCGCCGCGTCATTCCCTCGCCGATGCTCAGCATCATGGTGGTGGCATTCTGGCTGCTGATGTCCGACAGCTTCACCCTCGGCCAGATCGTGCTGGGGCTGGTGCTGGGCGTGGTGGTGCCGCTGTTCGCCGCGCGCCTGGATCGCGAGTTCGCCCGCATCGGCACTCTGCGCCCTTTGCCGAAACTGCTGTGCGTGACCCTGTGGGACATCCTGATGTCCAACATCCGCGTTGCCCTGCAGGTGCTGGGCCCGGAGAAGAACATCCACCCGGGTTTCATCTGGTTGCCGCTGGACATCGCCAACATCCACGGCATCGCCGCGCTGACCAGCATGATCACTCTGACCCCGGGCACGGTCTCGGCCGCGCTCAGCGACGACCGCAAGTTCCTGCTGGTGCATGTGCTGCACCTGGAGGACCCACAGGACCTGATCGATACGATCAAGCGCCGTTACGAGGCGCCGTTGATGGAGATCTTCCCATGACCGGTTTTGAAGTCATCCAGACCACCCTGGTGGTGTGCATGCACGTGGTCGGCCTGGCGATGCTGCTGGCCACCTGGCGCCTGCTGCGCGGGCCGACCGTGCCCGACCGCATCCTCGCGCTGGACACCCTGTCGGTGACCGCGATCGCCGAGCTGATGCTGTTCGGCATGTACCTCAACTCGCCGATCTACTTCGAGGCCGCGCTGATCATCGCCATGCTCGGCTTCGGCAGCACCGTGGTGCTGAGCAAGTTCGTGCTGCGCCGGGACATCGTCGAATGATCACCGCGATCCAGATCGGCCTGTCGATCCTGCTGCTGTTCGGCTGCTTCTTCATCCTGGTCGGCGCACTGGGCCTGGTGAAGCTGTCCACCTTCTTCAAGCGCCTGCACGCACCGACCAAGGCCAGCACGCTGGGCGTGGGCTGCGTGCTGGTGTGCTCGGTCTGCTACCACATCTTCCTGGGCCAGGACCCGCAGCCGCGCGAGCTGCTGATCACCGTGTTCCTGTTCATCACCGCGCCGATCAGCGCACACATGATGGCCAAGGCCGCGCTGTCGCTGCTGATGGAAACCCGCCCCAGCCTGCCGGGCAACGAGCCGGCCGCCGAAGAGCAGCTGCCGCCGCCGGAGCCGGTGCGGGAAGAAGAGACCACGCAGGGCCGGTAAATCCGGTAGCGGCCGACCTTGGTCGGCGCATTGTTTGCGCGAGTGCCAACCAAGGTTGGCACCCACCGGGTGATCGGTGGTGGGTGCCGACCGTTGGTCGGCACGAAATCAACCGCATCCACGCATGGCGTGGATCTACAACGCTGGTGCGCCCACCAGCAGCAGCTCCAGCACGAGCCAGCCGACGAACGCGACCAGCAGGATCACGCCTTCGCCACGGCTGATCTTCAGATCGCCACGCAGCATCGGGTACAGCACCAGCGCGAACGCCAGCAGCGCCGGCAGCTCCAGGCGCACGAACGAGGCCGGCAACGCCAGCGGCTGCAGCACTGCCATCGCACCAATCACCAGCAGCAGGTTGACCACGCTGGAACCCAGCACGTGGCCCAGCACCATGTCGCCATGCCCGCGACGCGCGGCGGCGATGGCGGTGGCCACCTCCGGCAGTGCGGTGCCGATCGCCACCGGCAGCAGGCCGACCAGCAGGGGCGTCCAGCCCAGGGCTACGCCGAAATCCGCGGCGGCGCCCACCACCAGGCGCGCGCCCCAGTACAGCGTCAACGCGGCAATCAGCACGCGCAGCACGTTCAACGGCAGGCTCGTGCGGCTCAGCGCGGATTCGGCAATGGCCGCCTGCACCGCCGCGCCTTCGCTGCGGCCACGGCGCAGCAGCAGCACCTGCACCACGATGAAGCCGGCCAGCAGTATGCCGCCCTCCCAACGTGCGAGACCGCCATCAAGCCCGAACAGGATCAACAGCACACCCGCCGCCAGCAGCGACCACCACAGCACCGTCTGCAGGCGCGCGCGCAGCAGCAGGGGCGCAGCCATGGCCGCCACGGCGAGGGTCAGGCCCAGGTTGACGATGCTGCTGCCCACCGCGTTGCCCAGGGCCAGCTCCGGTTGGCCCACCGCCAGCGCGCGCGCATTGACCGCCAGTTCCGGCAACGAGGTGGTTACCCCGAGCAGCAGCAGCCCGGCAGTGAACGGGCTGGCCCCGAAACGTTGGGCCAGGCCGGACACGGCCTTGACGATGGAGTCCCCGCCCAGCGCCAGCAGCAGCAGGCCGAACAGGAACCAGGCAATGGCAATGGCGATCATCGAGCACTCCCCCCAGCAGTGGTGGCGCGATTCTACGCTTGGCCCGCACGCGCGGCTGGGCCGTGGATCAAGGATCAGCCACACCCTTCCGCATAATCGACCTGCGGGGTCTGCCCGACGCGCCAGGCACCCACCCGGCCATCGGCACCGAGCGCGAAGTCGATCACCGCCCCGCCCTCCTGCGCCGGGCGAACGCGCAGGTGCTGGGCCTTCTCGTCGTACTTGTCAGGGCCGACATCGGCCCGCTCCGGGTACAGCACCTGCAGCTCACCCAGGGTCATGCCGACCTTGCCGCCGCCTGGTGCGGTGATGGCGGCGCTGCGCACGTCGTAGCGCACCAGCTTGCGGCCTTCGATCATCAGGCGCGGGTCCTCGGCATCCTGCGGGCGCAGGAAGTAACAGCCATCGTTGCCATCGTCAGCCGGCAGCGGCTTGCCGGCGGCATCGGTGCCCAGCCCCTGCAGCGGCGTGCCGAAGCCGGCGCGCACGTCGGCGATGCCGGCCCCCAGCTTCGCACCAGCGAAGCCGTCCAGGCGGGCTGGACTGTCCTTGCGGAGGTCGTTCGCCGGGCGAGCCGCCAGATCAGGATCCGTCGACTGGGCGGGGCCGGTCGCCGAGGCGGTTTCCGCCGGAGTGTCGCTGCCGCTGCCGGCCGCCCCCTGCTTGTCGGGGCCGCCACTGCAGGCGGCGAGCGAAAGGAGCAACAGACCAGCAATCGGGAGGTGCTTCATCGGTGCGGTTCCCTGGCACGAAGATGGCTGCACGCTAGCCCATCCGGTGTGCAGGCGCTGCATTGTCATCGCGGTTTCATCGCCTTCGTTCAGGCTCGGCGAGCACCGACATGCCGTCCCTTCCATGCAACCGCGCAAGACCGATCTCGCCCGAACCGCGCTGCAGGCCCACCGCGCGCCGCTGGACATGCGCCAGCGCCGGCTGCTGATCCTGTGCGACGGCCAGCGCACCGTTGCCGACCTGACCGGTCTGCTCGGCCAGGAAGCACCGGCGATGGTCATCCAGCTGGTACAGGCGGGGTACCTGAGCACCGGCACGGGCGCCACGACCCCGGCACCGTCGACCGCAGCCGCAGCAACGCCGGTGCCCACGCCGCCGGCAGCCACACCTGCTGCACCCGCGATCGAACGTCGCCGCTCGCTGGTGGCCGCGCGCATCTACGTGCTGGGCATATTGGAGATGCAGCGCCACCCGCAGGCGGCAGCACTGTTCCGTGACCTGCAGCAGGCGCGTGCGGAAGAATAGGTGCTTCAGCGGCTGCAGTCAGCGATGCAGATGCTGCCCGGGCTGACCTCGGAGGGCTATTGCCAACGCGTGCGACAGCGCCTGCTGGAGGCGTTGCCGCTGGAGCATTGCGAGGCGTTCGCCGAAGTGGCGTAAGCGCAAGTTCCGGCGGAGAGCATCCACGCATGGCGTGGACCTACTGCATCACGACCGCCTTTCGCTAGATCCACGCCATGCGTGGATGCGATCAGGATCCGTGCCGACCAAGGTCGGCACCCACCACGCTAGCGGGACGACCGGAAGTTGTTACGCAGGCCGTTCCAGCACTGCTGGTAATCGCCCTGGCGGTGGCCGGCGGCCAGCGCCTGTGCGGTCGGGCGGATCACCGCACGGGTCTCGAACATGAAGGCCATCGTGTCCTTGATCACATCGGCCTTGGACAGATCGGCATTGGACGCCTTGTCAAAGGTCGGCGCGTCCGGGCCGTGACCGCTCATGCAGTTGTGCAGCGACGCGCCACCCGGCACGAAGCCTTCGGCCTTGGCATCGTAGGCGCCATGCACCAGGCCCATGAATTCGCTGGCGATGTTGCGGTGGAACCACGGCGGGCGGAACGTGTTCTGCGCCACCAGCCAACGCGGCGGGAAGATCGCGAAGTCCATGTTGCTGGTTCCCGGCGTGTCGCTGGGCGAATGCAGCACCAGGAAGATCGACGGGTCCGGGTGGTCGTAGCTGATCGAACCGATGGTGTTGAAGCGACGCAGGTCGTAGCGGTACGGCGCGTAATTGCCGTGCCAGGCCACCACGTCCAGCGGCGAATGGTCGATCGGCGCACGCCACAGGCGGCCTTCGAACTTGGCGATCAGTTCGAAGTCGCCATCCACATCCTCGAACGCCGCATGCGGGGTCTCGAAGTCGCGCGGATTGGCCAGGCCGTTGGAACCGATCGGTCCCAGGTCGGGCAGCTTCAGCAGCGCACCGTAGTTCTCGCAGATGTAGCCGCGGCTCGGGCCATCGGGCAGTTCGACGCGGAAGCGCACGCCGCGCGGGATCACCGCGATCTGCTGCGGCTCGATCTCGATCACGCCCAGCTCGGTCAGCAGGCGCAACGCGCCCAGCTGCGGCACGATCAGCAGTTCACCGTCGGCGTCGTAGAAGTAGCGGCCGACCATGTCGCGGTTGGCAGCGTAAAGGTGGATGCCCACGCCGGCATGCGCGTCGGGCGAACCGTTGCCGCCCATCGTGTACAGGCCTTCGACAAAGTCGGTCGGCAGCTCCGGCAGCGGCAGCGGGCTCCAGCGCAGCTGGTTCGGCGAGGCCGGCTGTGCGCCGAAATCACACTGCAACTGCGACTGCGCAAACGGAGTGAACTCGCCATGGGTCACCGCCGGGCGGATCCGGTACAGCCAGCTGCGGCGATTGCTGCCGCGCGGCGCGGTGAAGGCGGTGCCGGTCAACTGTTCGGCGTACAGGCCGTGAGCCACCTTCTGCGGCGAGTTCTGCCCGACCGGCAGCGCGCCGGCGACGGCCTCGGTGGCGAATTCGTTGCCGAAGCCGGACTGGTAGCCGCGGGCGGTGATGGCGGGGGACATGGGGGCTCCTGGGTACGGCGAGACCGGAACGGAAAGCAGCCGAGCATGGCCCGGCTCTACAGATGGGCAGGCGCCGGGACTGGCCCGGCGCTACCGATGACCTTACAGCACGCCGCGGCGGATCTGGTCGCGTTCGATGCTCTCGAACAGCGCGGTGAAGTTGCCTTCGCCGAAGCCTTCGTTGCCCTTGCGCTGGATGATCTCGAAGAAGATCGGGCCGATGCAGTTCTGGGTGAAGATCTGCAGCAGCTTGCGCTGGTGGGTTTCCGGATCGGCATCGATGAGGATCTTGTTCTTCGCCAGGCGCGGCACGTCTTCACCGTGGTTCGGCACGCGCTGGTCGATCACATCGAAGTAGGTCTCCGGCGTGTCGAGGAAATCCACGCCCTGCGCGCGCATCGCTTCGACGGTCTCGTAGATGTTCTCGGTGAAGCAGGCGATGTGCTGGATGCCTTCGCCCTTGTACGCGTCCAGGTACTCGTTGATCTGGCTCTTCGGGTCGGACGATTCGTTCAGCGGAATGCGCACGATGCCGTCCGGCGCGGTCATCGCCTTGGACACCAGGCCGGTCTTCAGGCCCTTGATGTCGAAGTAGCGGATCTCGCGGAAGTTGAACAGGCGCTCGTAGTAGTCCGACCACTGCTGCATGTTGCCGAAGTACAGGTTGTGGGTCAGGTGGTCGATGAAGGTCAGGCCGAAGCCCACCGGGTGCAGGTCGGCACCGGCGATCGGCTCGTAGTCGCCGTCGTAGATGCTGCCGGCCGCGCCGTAGCGGTCGACCAGGTACAGCATGCAATCGCCGATGCCCTTGATGACCGGGGCGCTGACCGCCTTGCTGTCCGGCTTGAAGGCAATGGCTTCGGCACCGTTGCCCAGTGCGGTCTGGTAGACCTCCTGACCCGGTTTCTTGAAGCGGATGGCGAAGCCGCAGGCGCACGGACCGTGCTTCTCGGCGAAGTCGGCGGCGAACGAATCGGGGTCTTCATTGACCAGGAAGTTGACGTCGCCCTGACGATAGACGGTAATCGAACGCTGCTTGTGCTTGAGCACCGCGCTGAAGCCCATCTTCCGGAAGTACGCGTGCAGCTCCTGGCCACGGCCGGCCGGGGCGGCGAATTCGACGAACTCGAAGCCGTCGATGCCCATCGGGTTCTCGAAGGTGGTGACCTGCATGCCGGGGTTGGGGTGCGAGGCGGTCGGGACTGCGGTATTCATGGCGTGGCTCCGAATCGGTACCGCATCGGTACAAACCAGGTGCGGGCAGGTAGGGACCCGGCGAGAATGCAGGGTCTGGACCTACCCCTTATAGTTACACTTGAAACCACCAGCAAGGTGCACCGCAACATGAGCCCCGCCGATCCCGCCTCGACCCGCCTGCGTGCCTCGCACGTCCTGCTCGACCTGGAACAGTTCCTGCCGTACCGGCTGAGCGTGCTGTCCAACCGGGTCAGCGGCAACATCGCCAAGCTATACGGTGATCGTTACGGTCTGGCGATTCCCGAATGGCGGGTCATCACCATCCTGGCGCTGTACCCGGGCTCCTCGGCCAGCGAGGTCTCCGACCGCACGGCGATGGACAAGGTGGCGGTCAGCCGCGCCGTGGCCCGCCTGCTGGAGCGCGGCTTCATCAAGCGCGAGACCCACGGCGACGACCGCCGCCGCTCGGTGCTGGCGCTGTCCGCAGCCGGCTTCGAGGTCTACGAGACCATCGCGCCGATGGTGATCGAGATCACCCGCAAGCTGATGTCGGTGCTGAGCGAAGAGGAAGAGCAGGTGCTGGAAAAGCTGATCCTGCGCCTGGCCGGTGACGGCCTGGAGCGGATGGGCGAAGGGGTCTGAAAGAAAAAGGGGACGGAGTGGATTAAGTCGTTTCAGGCACACGAGTGCTGATTACGGCTTAATCCCCTCCGTCCCCTTATTTCAGCTCAGATGCTTGCGGCGCGCATGGATCCACGGCACCGCCAGTGCGGCAATGGCACCGCCGGCGAAGCCGAGCGAGGCGGCAACCGTAGCCGCTTCGACCGCCCCCGGCAGCGCCAGCGCGGCAGCTACAAGCAGCAGCGACGGCAGGCCGACGAAGGTGCCCAGGAAGAAATGCCAGCGCGGCGACCAGGTGTTGAGCTGCAGCAGGCTGACCGGCTGCCAGGCGTCGGATGCGGCATCTTCGGCGATCTTCGCCACCGCCTTGGCCAGGTCCACTTCCGGCAGCGCGCGCCCCAGGCGAGCGGTCGCCAGCAGTTCGGCCACGGCCTCCACCGGCGGGAAGCTGGACGGCCACGCCACCGGCGCCGGCACGCCATAGGCGGTCAGCAGCGGCACGCTCAGCCACGGCGCCACCAGCGGACGCATGCGGCGGCGGCCCTGCACGCACCAGATCTGCGGCTGGCCGTGCGCGGTGACGCTGTACAGCGCCAGTTCGTTGGCCGGCGGATAGCCGAGCATGGTCACCCGTGCCGCCAGGCTGTCCTGGCCCATCGCGCGCAGGAAACCGGGGCGGCTGCGCCCTTCCTGCATCCACGCCAAGCCGAGTGCACCCACCAGATAGGCCTCGGCCACGTCCTTGCTGCCGGCGGCGGCGCGTTCGTCGCTAGCCAGGTACCAGGCCAGCGATTTCGGTTCGGACACATCGTCCAGGCCCCAACGGCTGTCGTCCCCCAGCACATGGCGCACTGGCAGGCGCGCGGGCGCGGTTTCGCCACGCTCGCCTGGCTGCAGGAACGGCAGCACGCCCTGGATGAAGGTGGACAGTTCGATCGCACGCACGCCATGGCCCTGCCATTCCGGCGGCAGCAACCCGGCCAGCTGGCCGTCGGCGGCCAATGCATCGAGCCGTGATTTCTGCTCGACCAGTTTCTGCACCGCCCCCTTCAGCACCACGTTGTCGGGCAGCGCGATCTGCGGCAGGCGATGGCGCGGCGGGGCCAGTTCAACACTGTCCTCGCCGGTACCGGCGTCATCCAGCAGCGCCTCCTGCGGCGGCAGGGTCACGCCCTCGCCTGCTTCGCCTTCGGCCAGAGTACTGGCAGGTTCGGGCAGTCGTTCGGCGTGGTCGCTGTGCATGGGCGTTCCGGTAGGTTGCATCGACGGGTGTCGACTGAGGTCCTTGCCGGTAACGGCGAGCGCGTTGCGATATTGAGATGCCGATTTCGGGAATGTGACCGCAACCACACTAGATCCACGCCATGCGTGGATGCGACCCGACATCAGTGCCGGCCAACGGTCGGCACCTGCCGAGCATGCCGGCCAGCAACCGGCACTACCCTATTCCGGTTTGTCAGGTGCCCACTGCTTGAGGAACGCGGTCACGCGCGCGGGCTGGAAGGCTTCGCCCTTGCGCAGCTCGCCGGTGGCCTGCGACACCAGCAGTCCGCCATCGGCATCGAGCACCAGCAGGTACGGGTAGTCGCGCTCCATCATCGGGAACTGGGCGAAGAAAGCGGTATTGGGTTGTTCGTCGCTGGCGTTGACCTTTACCCACACGTAGTGGGCATCGCGGAAGCGGCGCAGATCACCGTTGCCTTCCACCAGCTCGTCCAGCGCCCGGCAGCGATCGCAGGCGGCATTGCCGACCTCGAGCAGGATGCGCTTCTTGCCGCGCTGGGCTTCCACCTTGGCGGTGGCCAGATCGTCGGCGGGGTTGCGGGCCGGGTCGAACTGCGCGCCGAGCCCGGCGATGGCGGCAATATCCGCCGCCACCGGGGTGTTGCCCGAGGCCACCGGTTCGCTGGGGTCAGCGACCGGTGGCTCGGTGGGTCGGGTATCCAGCGGCTGCGTAGGCTCGGCGGCGGCAGGCGGTTGCGGTTGGGAACAGGCGCCGATCAGCGCCGCACAGACCACCACTACCGCAGTACCGAGCTTGCTACGCATGCCTTCTACCCTCTCATCATTACTTGACGCCGTGCATCAGCTTGTTGATCAGCGGGGCGATCAGGAACAGCACCACGCCGGAGCCGATCAGGGCCCAGAACCCGAAGGTATACCCCTTCAGGGCCGACTCGACCGTCATGCCGCCTTCACCACTGACCACGCCGGCGAAGATGCCCGACAGGTTGTTGCCGATGCCGGTAGACAGGAACCAGCCACCCATGCCGAAGCCGACCAGGCGCACCGGGGCCAGCTTGGTCACCATCGACAGGCCGATTGGTGACAGGCACAGCTCACCCACGGACTGGATGACGTAGACCATGAACAGGGTCCAGAACGGGATCTTGCCGTCCACGACCATCTGCGACAGCGCGTACATCAGCAGGGCGAAGGCGGCGCCATTGAACAGCAGGCCCAGGCCGAACTTGCGCGGGATGGACGGATTGGCGCGGCCCATGGCCACCCAGATCCAGGCGATGATCGGGGCCAGGGTGATGATGGCCACCGAGTTGACCGACTGGAACCACGCGGTCGGGAACGTCCATTCACCGAACTGGCGGTTGACGATGTTCTCGGCCAGGAAGGTAAACGAGCTGCCGGCCTGTTCGAAGAACATCCAGAACATCACGTTGAAGGCGAAGATGATCAGCATGGCGATCACGCGGTCGCGCTGCACCTTGCCCTCGCGGATGCCCTCGACCAGCAGCAGGATGGCCAGCGCGGTGAACATCGCACCCAGGATCCAGGCCAGCGCGGTGGCGCCGGTGGCCAGCAGGAAGTACGCGACCGGGATGGCGACCACGGCACCGGCCAGCACCATGATGATGCGGCCGAAGCCTTCAGCGCCGGCCGGCGGTGCACCGATGCCCTTCAGGCCGGCGCGACCGATGTAGAACCACACCAGCGAGATCAGCATGCCCACGCCCGAAGCGATGAACACGACCTTGTAGGATGGCATGGCATCGGTACCGAAGACCTTGCGGGCCAGGTACTCGGTCAGCACCGGGGCGATCATCGCGCCAATGTTGATGCCCATGTAGAAGATGGTGAAGCCCGAATCGCGGCGCTCGTCCTTCAGGCCGTACAGCTTGCCGACCATGGTCGAGATGTTCGGCTTGAACAGGCCATTGCCGACGATGATCGTGGCCAGGCCGAGCTTGAAGATGTGCTCCTGCGGCAGCGAGATCATGAACAGGCCGGCGGCCATGATGATCGCGCCGGTCAGGATCGATCGCTGATAGCCCAGTACCCGGTCAGCCACGTAGCCACCGAAGATGGCTGCGGCATACACCAGGGCCAGGTAGGCACCGTAGATGCGGCTGGCGTCGCCTTCACCGGCAGCGCTGCCGTTGTAGAACTGGGCAACGATGTACAGCACCAAGGCCCAGCGGATGCCATAGAACGCAAAGCGCTCCCAGAACTCGGTCATGAACAGCATCCACAACGGGCGCGGGTGGCCCAGCGTGGTCTTGAAGTCCGGCAGCGCCGGCTCTGGGGTGTTCGCAGTGGCGTTTACGCTCATGCGGGTTTCCTGGTTCGGTGGATGACGAGCACGTCCGCTGTGCAGTTGGAGCAACGCGCGAGGATCACCGACTTCTGGCGTTCACGTCAAATACACGCCGTTTGAGGCAGGTGCCAGCCTGCTCGCTGAACTTGCATCTGAAACGATCCAGTCAGTGGCCGGGATCCAAGCTGAATACGGATCAGCCCTGTGCTGGCGGGGGCCCGGCCTGCAGGCTGGTACGCACCTGGAACAGCTCGGGGAAGAAGGTCAGTTCCAGCGCCTTGGCCAGGAAGCCCACCCCGGACGAGCCGCCGGTGCCGCGCTTGAAGCCGATCACCCGCATCACGGTGCGCATGTGGCGGAAGCGCCAGAGCTGGAAGGCGGTCTCCAGGTCCACCAGGTCCTCGCACAGCGCGTACTCGCGCCAGTAGCGGTCGGTGTCCTGGTAGATGCGCTCGAAGACCGGCTGCAGTGCGTCGTCGGCCACATGCGGCTGGGTCCAGTCGTGGTTTTCATACACGGCCGGTACGGCGTGGCCGAAGCGGGCCAGGTACTTCAGGAACTCCTCGTACAGGCTGGGCGCCTCCAGCACGGTGCGCAGCTGCGCCTGTCCGGCCGCATCGTGCTCGAACACCTGCAGCATCTGCGCGTTCTTGTTGCCCAGCAGGAACTCGATGTAGCGGTACTGCAGCGACTGGAAACCCGACGACGGGCCCAGCACGTCGCGGAAGCCCATGTATTCGGACGGGGTCAGCGTTTCCAGCACCGACCACTGCTCGGTCAGCTGGCGCAGCACCTGCTTGCTGCGCGCCAGTACCTTGCGGCACTGCCAGACTTCATCGCGCTGCAGGAAGCCGATTGCGGCGCGCAGCTCATGGCCCAGCAGCTTCAGCCACAGCTCCGAGGTCTGGTGCTGGATGATGAAGAGCATCTCGTCATGGTGCGGCGGGTTGGACAGCGGCTGCTGCGCGCTGAGCAGCTGGTCCAGCCGCAGGTAGCCGCCGTAGGTCAGGCGCCCCTGCAGGTCGGTGTGGATGCCGGCTTCGAGATCGCGTTGGTTGTTGTCGACGGACATGGGTGCGGCCAGATCGGGGGCGGCAAGGGTAGCGCGTTGCCAGCCGCGCGGGCAGCCGCGCTGTCCATACCGGGGCGTGCGGTGCCCCGTGGAGCATTGGCCGATGCGGGGCCTGCGCGTGGAACCGATCGGGTCGTTGCGCCAGCAGTCAGCCAGAGGCGTATTCTGATGCTTTGCAGCAACGACTGAATACGTTGTTGTTATTGGCCCCTCACCCGCCGGCAGGGGTAAAACAGGGCGTTGCCGTGTTGCGGCGCAGGAAGGCTATTCCGTACGCGTTCCTTAACATGGCGATTCATATCATTTGTAACTTCTCTGTCGAAGGTGCAGTACGCAATGACGGTTGCCGCTGAATTCAAGATCGAATACCTGCAGTACCTGGACGCGGACGGCAAGCTCGTCCGCGATGACCTGCCCGCGTCGCTGCGCGACCCCAAGGTCCTGGTACCGCTGTTCAAGCAGATGCTGTTCGTACGTACGTTCGACAGCAAATCCATCGCGCTGCAGCGCACCGGCAAGCTGGGCACCTATGCCGCCTGCCTGGGCCACGAAGCGGCGCACGTGGGCATCGGCGCAGCGATGCAGAAGGACGACGTATTCGCGCCTTCGTACCGCGAGTATGGCGCGATGTTCATGCGTGGCGTGCGCCCGCACGACGTGCTGATGTACTGGGGCGGCGACGAACGCGGCAACGATTACGGCGGCAACGCGGCCAAGGACTTCCCGTTCTGCGTGCCGATCTCCACCCAGTGCCTGCATGCCGCAGGCGCCGCGCTGAAGTTCAAGCTCAACAAGGAACCGCAGATCGCGGTGGCCGTGTGCGGCGACGGCGGCAGCTCCAAGACCGACTTCTACGCAGCCCTGAACTCGGCCGGCGCCTACAAGCTGCCGCTGATCCTGTGCATCGTCAACAACGGCTGGGCCATCTCGGTCCCGCGTTCGGCCCAGACCGGTGCCGAAACGCTGGCGCAGAAGGGCCTGGCCGGCGGCCTGCACTGCCTGCAGGTGGACGGCAACGACCTGATCGCCGTGCTGGCGGCGATGGAGCAGGCACGCGAGCGTGCGCTGGCCGGCGACGGTGGCACCGTGCTGGAACTGATGACCTACCGCCTGTCCGACCACACCACCGCCGATGACGCGCGCCGCTACCGCGACGACGCCGAGGTGAAGGATGCCTGGCAGCGCGAGCCGATGCTGCGCCTGCGCAAGTACCTGATCAACGCCGGTGTGTGGAGCGAAGAAGAGGAAACCGCCTGGGTTGCCGAGTGCGGCACGCGCGTGGACGAGGAAGT
Source organism: Stenotrophomonas sp. GD03819 (assembly GCF_029841665.1). Taxonomy (NCBI): domain Bacteria; kingdom Pseudomonadati; phylum Pseudomonadota; class Gammaproteobacteria; order Lysobacterales; family Lysobacteraceae; genus Stenotrophomonas; species Stenotrophomonas sp. GD03819. Next base: position 12,035 of record NZ_JAOCEW010000024.1, on the reverse strand, counting down.
GAACCTGTACCTCAACACGCCGGTGCAGCCGGTCGAGGCGATGTTCGACTTCCTGTATGCCGATCCGCCGCCGGACCTGCTGGCCCAGCGTGCCCAGGCGATCGCCCTGGAGAAGCGCCATGGATGAGATCAAGAACGGCGCGCCCGGCGCGCACACCAACGCCGCCGACAGCGCTGCTGTCGCGCGCGGAGAAGAGAGCATGACCACCACGCCGATCACCCTCATCGAAGCCATCACCCAGGCGCTGGCCTGGGAGCTGGAGCACGACCCGTCGGTGCTGGTGCTGGGCGAGGACGTGGGCGTCAACGGCGGCGTGTTCCGCGCCACCGCCGGCCTGCAGCAGCGCTTCGGTTCCGAACGCATCCTCGACACCCCGCTGGATGAAACCACCATCGCCGGCCTGACCATTGGCCTGGCCGCGCAGGGTATGAAGCCGGTGGCAGAAGCCCAGTTCGATGGCTTCATGTACCCGATGGTCGACCATATCGTCTGCCACGCCGCACGCCTGCGTTACCGCACCCGTGGCCGCCTGCACTGCCCGATGGTGCTGCGCGTGCCGTGGGGCGGTGGCATCCGCGCGCCGGAACACCACAGCGAAGCCAACGAGGCGATCTTCACCAACGTGCCGGGCCTGCGCGTGGTGCTGCCGTCGTCGCCGCAGCGTGCGTACGGCCTGCTGCTGGCCGCGATCCGCGAACCGGATCCGGTGATCTACATGGAGCCCAAACGCATCTACCGCCAGTACAAGGAAGTGGTCGTCAACGACGGCGAAGCCTTGCCGCTGGACGTCTGCTTCGTGCTGCGCGATGGCACCGACGTGACCCTGGTGACCTGGGGTGCGCAGGTGAAGGAAGCACTGGAAGCGGCTGACAAGCTGGCCGGCGAAGGCATCAGTGCCGAAGTCATCGACGTGGCCACGCTGCGCCCGCTGGACTTCGCCACCATCGCCGAATCGGTGGCCAAGACCGGCCGCTGCGTGATCGTGCAGGAGGCCCCGAAGACCGCGGGCTTCGGCGCCGAGATCGCCGCGCGCCTGGCCGAGGAATCGATCTACGACCTGCTGGCGCCGGTCGAACGCGTCACTGGCTACGACACCCACATTCCGCTGTTCCGCCTGGAAATGAAGTACCTGCCGAGCGTTGAGCGGATCGTGGCTGCAGCCAAGCGCGCGGTGGCGGCCGGCTGACGTGCGGGCCCGCCTTCTGGGGGCTTACCGCAGCCAGTATCCCAACCCGCTCCGGTTCCACACCGGCCAGATCGTCGAAGTAGGTGTCCGTGACGAGGAATGGCCGGCGTTTGCCTGGGTACGCACCAACGATGGGCGCGCTGGATGGGCGCCCATCGCGTGGTTGCAGCTGCTGGACGAGGGTCGCGCCGAAGCCCTGTGCGACTACGACGCCCGCGAGCTGGATGTGGAAAGTGGCGAGATGGTGAAGCTTCATCACGAACACGGTGGGTGGTGGTGGTCCGAGCGCGCCAATGGCGCGACGGGCTGGCTGCCGGCCCGCGAACTGGAACTGCTGGAAGAGAACTGCAAATGAGCCAGACCAAGAACTTCAACCTGCCCGACCTGGGCGAAGGCCTGCCGGACGCGACCATCGTCGAGTGGTTCGTCAAGGAAGGCGATGTGATCAAGCTGGACGAGCCGCTGGTGTCGATGGAGACCGCCAAGGCCGTGGTGGAAGTGCCCTCGCCGTTCTCCGGCAAGGTGCTGAAACTGTCCGGCGGCGCCGGCGACATCATCCCGACCGGCTCGGTACTGGCCAGCTTCGAACTGGACCCGAACCTGCCGCAGCGTGCCGATGGCCAGGACACCGGCCACAGTCATGGTCACGCCGCACCGGCCGCTGCACCGACGCCGCCGCCGCTTCCCGCTGCCGCCGCACCGGTGGCCGCAGAAGAAGCCAAGCCCGCCGCAGCCGAGCGTGATGACGCCGGTACCGTGGTCGGTGCGATGCAGAGCTCCAATGCCGTGCACGCCGAACAGGCGCTGGCCGTCGGTGGCGTCAAGGCCGTGCCGGCCGTGCGTGCGATGGCGCGCAAGCTGGGCGTGGACCTGACCCGCGTGCCAGCCACCGGCACCGATGGCGCCGTGACCATGGCCGACGTCAAGCAGGCCGCCGCCAACGGCACCGCCAAACTCGGCGCCGCCCCGGCACCGGTTGCCGCCGCGTATGCCGCGCCGGCCCCGGCGCAGATACCTGCCCCGGTGCAGAGCGAAGCCCGCACTCCGCTGTCCGCCGCCGGCAAGCCGATGCGCACCCAGCCGCCGGGCGTGGTCGCCAAGGGCCAGCCGGAACCGCTGAAGGGCGTGCGCCGCAACATGGCCCGCGTGATGGCCGACGCGCACAGCAAGGTCGTGCCGACCACGCTGAACGACGACGCCGACATCCACGCCTGGCTGCCGGGCAACGACGTCACCGCCCGCCTGGTTCGCGCCATCGTCGTTGCCGCACAGAAGGTGCCGGCGATGAACGCCTGGTTCGACGGTGAAGCGCTGACCCGCACCCTGCACGCCCAGGTGGACATCGGCATCGCCGTGGACACCGACGACGGCCTGTTCGTGCCGGCCCTGCGCAATGCCGACATGCTCGATGCACGCGGCATCCGCGAGGGTGTAAACCGCCTGCGCGAGCAGGTGGAATCGCGTTCGATCGCCGCCTCGGAACTGAGCGGCTACACCATCTCGCTGTCCAACTTCGGCATGTTCGCCGGCCGCTATGCGACCCCGGTCGTGGTGCCGCCGTGCGTGGCCATCGTCGGTGCCGGCCGTGCCCGCCACCAGATGACCCCGGTGATGGGCGGCGTGGAAGCGCACAAGGTGATCCCGCTGTCGGTCACCTTCGACCACCGCGCAGCCACGGGGGGTGAAGCCGCCCGCTTCCTGCGCGCGATGATGGACGACCTGGCGCTGGCCAGCTGATCCAGCTGATCGGTGGGTGCCAACCTTGATTGGCACATGAACTGGAAAAACGCCGGGCACTGCCCGGCGCTTTTTTACGCCCGCATCCACGCATGGCGTGGATCTACAAAACGCGTGCGATCAATCGCGCGCGACCATACCCTCGGCACGGCTGTACACACGCAGGCGATGACCATCCGGGTCCGCACCGACGAAGGTGTGGCCAAACTCCAGCGTCACCGGCGCCTGCAGAATCTGCACGCCGAGCGCGCGCCACGCATCATGCGTCTGCTGCACCGTCTCGGGGTCGGCGACCAACATCGCCAGTTCCGCGGCGCCGGCCTGCGCGGACACCGGCGGCTGCACGTCATCGCGCTGCCACAGGCCCAGTGCGGCGCCATCGCCGAGCAGGAACAGTGCGAAGCCGGGCGACTGCTCGACCGGCGGCTTGCCGAGGATGCCGCCGTAGAAGGTGGCGCTGGCGGCGACGTCGCGCACGTACTGCAGCAGGGTGCTGGGCGTGAACATGGGGAGGCTCCGTTGTTGGGAGCAATCATGGTGGTACGGGCCTGCTGACAGATTCTGTCAGCAGATTCGTCTGTCGGTAGAGTCGACTGTCAGTCGACTGCTCTTCCTTCAGCCTGCTTGCCCCCCCCCCCGCTGCGCGCGATAGTCGACTAACAGTCGACTCTACCCCCCGCTCCCGGCTGTTGCTGTGGTTATGAGCGGTCCAGCCAGTCCGGTGCGATGCCCTGTGCCTTCTGCCACCGCCGCAGCAGGGTGGCGCGTGGCACGAGGTAGTGATCCTCCAGCACACGCACCTGGCGGATGCGGTCCAGCCGGAAATGACGGAAATCCTCGCGGCGCTCGCACCACGCCGCCAGCATCGGCACTTCATCGAAGTAGCCCAGCGCGAATGGCCAGACGGTGCGCTCGGTACGCTGGCCCTGCGCGTCCTCGTAGCCGAACTTCAATCGCTGCTGCGAACCCACAGCTTCACGCACGGCCTGCAGGCGCGCGGGGGGAACCTTGCTCCCAGCGCGCGAAGGGCCCACGCGCAGGCCGCTATCACGCAAGGCCTCGCGGCGCGCCGCAGGCAACACATGGGCGATACGCGTCAGGGCATCACGTGCGGCCTCGGCCAGCGCAGGCTCGGTGCGGGCCGCGACCCAGCGCAGGCCCAGCACCAGCGCATCGATCTCGGCCGGTGGCAGGGTCATCGGCGGCAGGGTATCGCTCGGCGCCAGCTGGTAGCCGACGCCGGCCTCGCCACGCAGGTCGGCGCCCTGCTCGCGCAGGGTCTCGATATCGCGGTACAGCGTGCGCAGGCTGATACCCAGCGCATCGGCCAGCACCTGCCCCGCGACCGGCCGTCGATGACGACGCAGCAGCTGCAGCAGCTGGGTCAGGCGCAGCGCTCGCGACATCAGCCGACCAGCGCGCGCGACGCCACCACGTGCTCGCCCGGTTGCGGGGCCAGCGCGGCCTCGACCAGTGCCTTGGCGATCTCGCTGGCCGGGTTGATCCGCCACGCCCGCGGCAGTACCGGCCCCAACGCGCCGAGTACCGTCAGTGCGAAACGCTCGCCGCGACGCACCTCGTTGCGCTCGCCCCCGATCAGGCCGGGACGGACCAGGGTCAACGAGTTGAAGCCCAGCGCGCGCAGGTCACGCTCCAGCTCGCCCTTCACCCGGCTGTAGAAGATCGACGACTGCGGGTTGGCGCCGGCCGCGGAATTCAGCACATAGGTACTGGCCCCCTGTGCCTGTGCGAGCCGTGCGAACGCCAGCGGATAGTCGTGGTCAATGCGATGGAAGGCCTCGCGGCTGCCGGCCTGGGCAATGGTGCTGCCCAGCGCGCAGATGACCGCGTCCACGCGCTCCCATTCGGGCGAAGCGGGCAACGCATCGAAGGCCAGCACCGGGTTCTCCAGCTTCCCGTGAGTTACACCCAACGGGCGGCGGGTGGGCGCCACCACGGCGCTGCAGCGCGGGTCGTCCAGCAGCCTGGGCAGGGTCAGCCCACCGACCAGGCCGGTCGCCCCCAGCAACATCACGCGCATCAGCACCTCCACTGCGGCATCCTGTCGCCCATCCTAGCCGTTCAAGCCGTCGGCGGCCGCGCCGATATGCTGGAACCAGTCCCTGCCAGCCCCCCAGGATTCGCTCCATGACGGACCAGCCCGACCACCGCCCTGCCCCCGGTACCGCCCTTGGGCCGCCGGCACGCGTGCGCGCGGTGGTGGACGATGGGCTGGGTAACCGCGTGGTGCTGCAGGGCGGCGGTGGCGTGGCCCTGCAGCAGCTGTTCGCAGGCGCCGACGCGCCGGAACCGCTGCTGGCGGCGTTCGCCAACGGCATGGCCACCCTGCCGGGCGAGCTGGGCGACATGGGCGACCGCCTGCAGTCGGCGCAGGCCAGCGCCGATTGGCCGCGCTACGGCCGCGCGATGCGGCAGTTGATCGACAAGTACATCCGCACCATCGAACAGCATTCCCCAGACGGGCAGCCGGAAAGCCTGCGCCTGTCCGAGCAGCTGCGGTTGCTGCTGGGCGGTGCGGTGGTGGCCCTGCTGCAGCACGACCCGGACCTGCGCGAACAGGCGCAGGCCCTGGCCACGCGCCTCCGCCAGTGGCAACCGGGTACCGCACTGGAGCCGATCGAACAGGGCGTGCGCGAACTCGGCCACCAGGTCGGCGTGCGCGCCGAGAGCTGGCAGGAGCAGCAGGCGCTGCTGTTGGAGCTGTTCGCCCTGTTGCTGGAGAACGTGAGCGAGCTGCTGGATGACCGCAGCTGGCTGCAGGGCCAGATCGCGGCGGTGCGCCAGTTGCTGGACGGTCCGTTGGAAGCCGAAGCGGTCGAGCGCACCCGCGCCGAGTTGCGCGAAGTGATCTACAAGCAGGGCCTGCTGCGCCAGGGCATTGATGATTCGAAGGCGGCGATGCGCGGATTGATGGGCGAGTTCATCGAGCGCATGGATGGCATGGCCACCAGCACCGGTGAGTACCATGACCGCATCGGCAGCTACGCGCTGCAGCTGCGTGAGGCGCGCAGCATTGCCGACCTCAACCAGCTGCTGCAGGAGGTGATGCGCGATACCGGCAAGGTGCAGCAGCAGGCTGCGCAGGCCCGCGATCACCTGGCCAGCGCGCGGCAGGAAGTGGAACGCGCAGAGCAGCGCATTGCCGAGCTGGAGCAGGAACTGCGTGCTGCTGGTGACCTGGCGCGTATCGATCCGCTGACCCAGGCACTGAACCGCCGCGGCCTGGACGAACTGCTGCAGCGTGAGCTGGCGCGTGCCATGCGCAACAACTCGCCGCTGGGCGTGGCGGTGATCGATCTGGATGATTTCCACCTGACCAACGAGGCGCACGGTCACGCTGGTGGCGATGCTTTGCTGCAGCACCTGGTGGCCGTGTGCAAGCTGCTGCTGCGCGCCACCGACGGCATCGCACGGTTGGGCGGCGACGAGTTCGTTCTGGTACTGCCGGAAACCCAGGGCGCCGACAGCATGGCCACCGTGCAGCGCCTGCAACGTTCACTGGCGCACCGCGTGCTGACCGTGCAGGACCGGCGCGTGCCGGTGCATTTCAGCGCCGGGCTGGCGCAATGGCAACCCGGTGACGATACCGAGACCCTGCTGCGCCGCGCCGATGACGCGCTGTATGCGGCCAAGCGACAAGGCAAGAACCGGGTGCAGGCGGGCTGATGATCCAGCGTGCAGACGCTGTAGCGCCCGAGCCCATGCTCGGGCGGCGGCGCGCAGCGCCGTAGAGCAGCCGAGTGTGGGCTCGGCTCTACAGATCATTTCCCGCGCAGCTTCTGGAACCCGGTCACCGCCGCCAGCACGATGGCGCCGGCGATGATGCCGACCACCATGTTGGCCGCAGCACTGATCAGCCAGCCCCACTGCCCTTCACCGCCCAGCGCCTGCACCGCGTGGTGCAGCGCCGGCACGTTGTGCACCAGGATGCCGCCGCCGACCAGGAACATGGCGATGGTGCCAGCCACCGACAGGAACTTCATCAGCCACGGCGCCGACGCCACCAGACCGCGACCGAAAGCGGCAATGGCTCCGCCCTTGCGCGACAGGTACAGGCCGACGTCATCAAGCTTCACGATGCCCGCGACCAGCCCATAGACGAACACCGTCATCGCCAATGCAACCACGGCCAGCGTGACCACCTGGTTGGTGAACGGCGCGGTGGCCACCACGCCCAGGGTCAGCACGATGATCTCGGCCGAGAGGATGAAGTCGGTGCGGATCGCGCCCTTCACCTTGTCCTTCTCCCACGCCACCATGTCCACCTGCGTATCGGCCAGCGCCTTGCGCCGTTCGGCCTGATGCTCGGCGTAGTCCTCGGCTGAGTGCAGGAAGCGGTGCGCCAGCTTTTCCACGCCTTCGAAACAGAGGAAGGCACCACCGATCATCATCAGCGGCACGATCAGCGGCACGTTCCAGCCGCGGCTGTGCAGCCAGGCCTCCAGGGCGCTGATCGCCAGTGCTGCCGGTACCAGGATCACCTTGTTGACCAGCGAGCCCTTGGCCACCGCCCACACCACCGGCAGCTCGCGGTTGGCGTTGACCCCGGTCACCTGCTGCGCGTTCAGCGCCAGGTCGTCGCCCAGCACACCGGCGGTTTTCTTCGCCGCGACCTTGGTCAGGACCGAGACATCGTCGAGGAGGGTGGCGATATCGTCGAGCAGGGCGAACAGGCTGGCACCGGCCATGGGAAGTCCAGAGAGGGAATGAGCGGATTCTGACCGATACCGGGGCGGCTGCGGAAGCGGTCGGATTCACCGCGTGCCTACCGCCCCCCGGCGACACTGCGGAATCCGGACATTGCTGGCCAGCGGCCGGCACGACCGTCTTTGCCGCATGGGAGTTCCGCTTGAGCAATCCGCCCACCGCCAATGGCAATCCCCCGCTGGTCAAAGGCATGAACCGGCGCAGCCAGATCCTGCGCCTGTTGATGCGCTACCGCCATTCAGGCGTATTTTCCGGCATGAACCTGGATGCCGCGGGCAATCCGGCCGACGTACCGGCAGATGGCAACCCGGAACAGTTCGTCAGTGACCTGGAAGCCTTGGGGCCCACCTTCGTCAAGCTGGGCCAGATGCTCTCTACCCGCCCGGACATGGTGCCGGTGGAGTTCGCCACGGCGCTGGAGCGCATGCAGGAGAAGGTGGCCGAGATTCCGGTCGAGCGCATCCATGCCATCGTCGAGCAGGAACTGGGCGCCCCGGTGAACAAGCTGTTCGCTGCGTTCGATCCCGAGCCACTGGGCTGCGCGTCGATCGCGCAGGTGCACCGCGCGGTGCTGCACGATGGCCGCCAGGTAGCAGTGAAGGTGCAGAAGCCTGAAGTCGCCGCGCAGCTGCGCTCGGACCTGGAGGCGCTGCGCAGCTTCGCGCTGGCCGCCGACCACCTGACCCAGGTGGGCCGCCGCGTGCGCCTGCGGGATTGGCTCAACGAGTTCGCCAAGACCCTGATGCAGGAGCTGGACTACCACGCCGAGGCCGAGAACCTGGCCCGCTTCGGCCGGCACCTGAAGCCGTTCCGCCGCCTGTGGATACCGCAGCCGCTGTGGGACTACAGCAGCCAGCGCGTGCTGACCATGGAACTGGCCACCGGCGTGCGCGTGGATGCGATTCCCGATGTGCGCCGCACCGAGCAATCGATGGACCCGCTGGCGGCGGCGCTGATCCGCGGCTACCTCGACCAGATCTTCGTGCACGGCGAGATCCACGCCGACCCGCACCCCGGCAACCTGCGGGTGATGCCCGATGGCCGGCTGGCGATCTTCGACCTGGGCATGGTCGCGCACATGCCGCCGCGCCTGCGCGAGCGCTTGCTGAAGATCCTGTTCGCCGCGGTCGACGGCCGTGGCGAGGAAGTGGCCGACGACCTGATCAGCATCAGCACGCGGCTGGAGGCGTTCGACGAGGAACGTTATCTGCGCGAGACCGGCCAGTTGATCGCGCGTTACGCCGCCAGCGGCACGTTCTCCGAAGGCCGCGTGGTGCTGGACATGGTGCGCATCGCCACCGCCTGCGGGCTGCGCACGCCGCCGGAACTGAGCCTGCTGGGCAAGGCACTGCTCAACCTGGAAACCGTGTGCCGGCTGCTGGCACCAGAGCTGGAAACACGTCGCATCGTCGAGCGCCAGCTGCAGCACGTGATGCGCGCACGCCTGAAGAAATCGCTGTCTGCCGCCAACCTCGCCAGCGAGGCGATGGAGCTGCAGCAGCTGCTGCGCGATGGGCCGCGCAAGCTGTCGGACATCATGGCCCTGCTGGCCGAAAACCGCCTGCAGATGAAGGTGACCGGCCTGGAAGAATCGCGGTTGATGGAGAACCTGCAGAAGATCGCCAACCGCGTCGCGGCCGGCATCATCAGCGCCGCGTTGATCATGGCCGCCGCGATGATGATGAAGATCGACACCGGCTGGCATCTGTTCGGCTACCCGCTGATTGCGCTGATTCTGTTGTTCATCGGCGTGGTGCTCGGCCTTGGCATCGTGACCAGTGCATTGCTGTTCGACCGTCGCGCACGGGCACGCGAAGAACGCGGGCATCGCTAGCGCATCAACGAAAACGCCGTATTCATGCGGTTTTTAATGCAATCCAACGTAGCCTTTCACGCTCGTTTTACCTTCTGAGCGCGATTTCGCGCGCGTCATTCCAACAAACATTTCAGTCAGGTTCGTGCATGCACTATCGGGTCATCGGCCTGTCATGTGCATGTGCTTGCGACAGCGCCGGTCGGATGGACACGCGTCGGTACGACGTCCATCAACATCCCGTCACTGCCGAAGCTGCCTATGCTCTGGATACTGTTGTTGTCGTTGTTGCTGCTGTGCTGGCTGTTCCTCGCGTCCGACAAGTGGGTGTGGTGGAAGGCCAGCGCATTCTCGCTGCTGCTGCTCATGCTCAGCGCATGGTGGCTGATCGACAAGCTGTCCGGTGATGGACTCAACGCTGCAACCCTGTACCACCTCGGCGCCGACATGGAAGGCGCCGGTGTCTCCGACTTCAAGGGCTACATCGCCGGCTTCATCGTGCTGGCGCTGGTCTCGCTGCTGCCGCTGTTCGCCACGCGGGTGAAGCGCTGGCGCCGGCCCGGCCACGGTGGCGCGTTGTTCGCCGGTTTCGCGGCCGTGTGGGTGGCCACGATCATGATCAGTCCACTGGCCCGCGACGGCCAGCGCCTCTACCAGCAGCTGCGCCCGGTCGACTTCGCCCGCATCGCCCCCGAGTACCAGGTGCCGACGCAGCCGCTGCAGCGCCCGCGCAACATCGTCTGGATCTACGGCGAAAGCCTGGAGCGCACCTACCTGGATGAGAACGTGTTCCCGGGCCTGATGCCCAATCTCAACCGGCTGGCCACACAGTCGCTGGACGTGCGCGGGCTGGCCTCGGCCGAAGGCAGCGGCTGGACCATCGCCGGCCTGGTGTCGTCGATGTGCGGCGTGCCGTTGACCACCTCGCAGGGCGATGAGAACAGCATGGACCGCATGGGCAGCTTCCTGCCCAAGGCGGTATGCCTGGGCGACTACCTGAAGCAGCAGGGCTACACCAACCACTATCTGGGCGGTGCCAACGGCCAGTTCGCCGGCAAGGGCCAGTTCCTGGCCAGCCACGGTTTCGATGAAGTGCATGACCTGGCCTGGTTCAAGCAGCAGAAGAAGATCGGCCGCATCCACTACTCGGCCTGGGGCGTGCACGACGACGTGCTGCTGGACACCGCCTACCAGCGCTTCGAGCAGCTCTCGCGCGCCGGCTCGCCGTTCATGCTGACCACGCTGACCATGGATACCCATCACCCAGCCGGCCATCTGCCGGTGTCGTGCAAGGGCGAGCGCTACCAGAGCCAGTACGGCAACATCAACATGCTCAACGCGCTCAAGTGCAGTGACCGGCTGATCTCGCAGCTGGTGCAGCGCATCCAGGCCAGCCCGTACGGCAAGGACACGTTGATCGTGATCGCCTCCGATCACCTGGCGATGCCCAACGATCTGACCCACATTCTGACCCAGCAGAAACGCGAGAACCTGCTGCTGTTCCTGGGCGATGGCATTGCCCCGCAGCAGCTCAGCGCCGACGCCGGCACCACCCTGGATTCGGGTGCGACCCTGCTCAGCCTGCTGGACCCGAACCTGAAGACGATGGGCTTTGGCCGTTCGCTGATCGATACCCAGCGCGCGCCGAGCGCCAGCGTCGCCGCACGCCGCGACGGTGGCCGCGACTACCCGCAGTATCTGGCCTTCGCCCGTTCACTGTGGCTGGGTGAACCGACCCGCGAGCTGAAGATCGACGGCGACGACCAGGTGGTGGTCGGCCTGCAGCACGTGCAGCCACCGGTGCTGCTCGAGTACGACAAGGACTGGGGTTTGAAGTCCGTGTATCTGGAAAACACCTCGCGCCAGTTCGATGATGCCAACCCGGACAACACCCTGGCCTATGTCGACCGTTGCACCGCGTTCGAGGACGGCTCGGCCGACGGTGACTGGTGCGCCCTGCTGGTCAACCGCGACAACGGCATCAAGCTGTACCGCGACAACGACCTGCGTGGCGGCATTGCCGTGGATGCGCCGCTGGACGCCTTCCAGGGCCCACGCCCGAGCGTGCGCCAGGCACACATGATCACCCAGAAGGGCCGCCGTACCCGCGCCGGCCAGTACATGCTGCAGCTGGTGGCGAGTACGCGCCCGGATCGTGGTTTCTGGATCGAAGCGGTGTCGTCGCAGCGCAAGGTGGTGCTGGCCCAGCAGTGGGTGCAGCCCGATGCTGACGGCAAGATCAACGTGTCGTTCGGGCTGGATCACGAAGTGGACGATCTGGAGATCCGCGCGTGGTTGAACCACGCCGAGAAGCTGGCGGTGGATACGTTCGCACTGGTGCCCTCGCGCAGCCGACCGCGCGGGTAGGGTTCTTTGCAGGGCTGCGCCCTGCACCCGCTACAAACCGGGGCAACAGCAACGGCAACAGCGTGCATTCCGCGGGATGGCGGGGCGGTGTCGGAGTGCGGGGACGCCGTAAATCCGTCCCTGGAGGCTTGGCAGCCGCATCCATGCGGCTGACACCCCGCACTCCGACACCGCCCCACCTCTGACAGATTCCTGCGGCTGTC
>NZ_JAOCEW010000023.1:0-88479 GCF_029841665.1 Stenotrophomonas sp. GD03819 | reverse complement strand
CCGGACCCACCCCGCCTTCGACAGTTGGCCGCGATCTGTCGGAACGACGTATTGCCTTGGTGGGTGTCGACCTTGGTCGACACAGTAGATCCACGCCATGCGTGGATGACTCATTCGATATCTGACAGATGTGTCGACCAAGGTCGACACCTACCTACAGCCGCCGGAATCTGTCGAAGGCGGGGTACTGTGGGTTTGCGGGGTGTGAGCCGCATGGATGCGGCGACCAAGCCCCCATGGGTGAGGGCGCTTTGCTTGCGAAGCACTGCTTCGCAAGCGCCCGAACGCACAGCCGCCAGCGGCTGGGCCGGCCTGGGGGTTTACGGCGTCCCCGCAAACCCACAGTGCCCCGCCATCCCACGGAATGCATGCTGTTGCTGTTGCTACGGCTCTTGCACTCGCTTCGGCGGGTGCAGGGCGCAGCCCTGCCGAACCCCCTCAGATGTCTGTGGGAGCCAGCCCGTACTGCTCGGCGAAGCGCTTGCTGAAACTCGCCGCAGACCGATAGCCCGCGCGTGCGGCCACGGTCTTCAACGGCAGGTCCGTGGTGTAGAGCAGCTGCATGCCATGCGCCAGCCGTGCCTCGGTGAGCAGCTGGCGCAGGCTGGTGTCCTCGGCAGCGAGCCGGCGGCGCAGGGTCGCGCCGCTCAGCGCGAACTGTTCTTCCACATCGCGCGACTGCCAGTCGCGTGCCGGTTCGGCGGCGATGCGGTCGCGGATCTGTTCGCCCAGGCTCGGCGCCTGCGGCAGCAGCAGGTTGCCGTGGCCCTGCCGGCACAGGGTCAGTACCAGCGAGGCCAGCGCCAATCGTGCTTCGCTGTAACGCCCGTCCTGCAGCGATTGCCGCCATTGGCGCAGTACCCCGCCATGTTCAATCAACGGCAACCGCGCCATCGCCTGGCCAGGCGCGGGAAGCCCCTCGCTCCACAGCGTGCGAGCGGCCGCCAGCACTTCGGCACACAGCGGCACGATGGCGCTGAGGTAACGGCCACTGCGCGGGTCGGGGGTGTTGACCACATCGATGCGGCAGCGCTGGGTCAGCAGCAGGATGTCGCCGGGAACGAACGCCAGAGACTGATGAGCGGTACGCACCTGCTTGCGGCCTTCCAGCAGGATCGCGAACTGCGGTTGCGGAATCTCCACCGAGCTGGCGCCATGCTCGCGACGTGCGGTGATGCAGGCATAGCCGTCGGCGCGCTCGCAGCCGGCCAGACTGGCCATCTCGGCCAGCAGTGCGGTAGCCGCGGGCAGCATGGCGGTCATGTCACGTGTGCGCCGAGCAGGCGACCGACGCCGGCGGCTGCGGCCATCGCCAGCGCGCCCCAGAACATCACCCGGATCGCGCCGCGTACCGGCGGTGCGCCGCCGGCCTGGGCTGCCATTGCGCCGGTCAGGCACAGGCCGAGCAGGGTGCTGGCGGTGGTCATCATCGCGACCTTGTCGACCGGCGCCAGCAGCGCGGTCAGCACCGGCAGTGCCGCACCGCAGGTGAAGGCGCCGGCCGAGGCCAGCGCTGCCTGCAGCGGGCGGGCGCGCAGGGTATCGGTAATGCCCAGCTCGTCGCGGGCGTGGGCGCCCAGTGCGTCGTGGGCGGTGAGCTGTTCGGCCACCTGCCGTGCCAGCGCCGGCTCCAGGCCACGGTGGCGGTAGATCGCGGCCAGCTCTTCCAGCTCGCTGTGCGGATCTTCGTGCAGTTCGCGTTTTTCCATCGCCAGGTCGGCGTCTTCGGTGTCGGCCTGGGTCTGCACCGAGACATACTCGCCGGCGGCCATCGACATCGCGCCGGCCACGGTGCCGGCCACGCCGGTGGCCAGGATGGTCGCAGCGGAGGCGCCGCTGGCGGCTACGCCGACCACCAGGCCGGCCACCGAGACGATGCCATCGTTGGCCCCCAGCACGGCGGCACGCAGCCAGCCGACGCGCTCGGAGCGGTGCAGTTCGGGGTGTCGTGAATGGCGGCTCATGCCCCCGAGTGTACGAGGGTCAAGAGGGCGTCGGTAGGATGCTGAAAACCGTCTCCGTCGCATGACGCAACGGGTCGCCACGCTATAGTGCGCCCTTGCGATGGAAGGCTCCGAGCCCCACATCCCCCGCCACCGTCCAGCGAGCCTTCCCCTTGTCGAGCCCCAGCCACGTCGCCGATACACCCATTACCGACCGCTCGCAGCTGGTGGAGGTGATCGCCTCCGGCGAGAAGCCCCGCGCGCAGTGGCGCATTGGCACCGAGCACGAGAAGTTCGGGTTCCGCCTGGATGACCTGCGCCCACCGACCTTCGAGGGCGAGCGCGGCATCGAAGCCCTGCTCAACGGCCTGGTCCGCTTCGGCTGGGAGCCGATGCAGGAAAACGGCAACACGATCGCCCTGCTGCGCGATGGTGCCTCGGTGACGCTGGAGCCGGCCGGTCAGTTGGAACTGTCCGGAGCGGCGCTGGAGACCATCCACCAGACCTGCGTGGAGACCGGCACCCACCTCAACGAAGTGGCGCAGGTGGCCGGCGAACTGCAGCTGGGTTTCCTCGGCATGGGCTTCCAGCCGAAGTGGAAGCGCGATGAGATGCCGTGGATGCCGAAGGGCCGCTACAAGATCATGCGCTCGTACATGCCCAAGGTCGGCTCGCTCGGCCTGGACATGATGACCCGCACCTGCACGGTGCAGGTGAACCTGGACTACGCCACCGAAGCGGACATGGTGAAGAAGTTCCGCGTGTCGCTGGCGCTGCAGCCGATCGCCACCGCGCTGTTTGCCGATTCGCCGTTCACCGAAGGCAAGCCGAATGGCTACCTGAGCTACCGCTCGCACATCTGGACCGACACCGACGCCGACCGTACCGGCATGCTCGACTTCGTGTTCGAGGATGGCTTCGGTTATGAGCGCTATGTCGATTACCTGCTCGACGTGCCGATGTACTTCTCCTACCGCGATGGCATCTATCACGACGCCAGCGGACAGAGCTTCCGCGACTTCATGCAGGCCAGGCTGCCGGTGCTGCCGGGTGCGCTGCCGACCCTGCGCGACTGGTCGGATCACATGACCACCGCGTTCCCGGAAGTGCGCCTGAAGAAGTACCTGGAAATGCGCGGCGCCGACGGTGGCCCGTGGAGCCGCCTGTGCGCGCTGCCGGCGTTCTGGGTCGGCCTGCTGTACGACGACACCGCACTGGATGCCGCCTGGGACCTGGTGCGTGACTTCACCCTGGCCGAGCGCCATGCACTGCGCGACGGCGTGCCGAAGCACGCGATGAACCTGCCGTTCCGCAGTGGCAGCGTGCGCGACCTGGCCCGCGAGGCGGTGAAGATTTCCGTCGAAGGCCTCAAGCGCCGCGCGGCGCGCAATGCCGACGGCCAGGACGAGAGCAAGTTCCTGGACGTGCTGCAGGAGATCGTCGAATCCGGCCTGACCCCGGCCGAGCGTAAGCTGGCGCTGTTCCATGGCCGCTGGCACGACGACGTCGATCCGGTGTTCCGCGAGTTCGCGTATTGATGATGTTGGGTGGGTGCCGACCTTGGTCGGCACGCGATGAAAAACCCCGGCACTGCCGGGGTTTTTCTTTTTCACACCTGCCTTGGATCAGGCCGCGTTCTTCATCGTCGCCATGTCGATCACGAAGCGGTAGCGCACATCGTTCTTCGCCATGCGTTCCCAGGCTTCGTTGACGTTCTTGATGTCGATCATCTCCACATCGCTGACGATGCCGTGCTCGGCACAGAAGTCCATCATTTCCTGGGTCTCGGCCATGCCGCCGATCGCCGAGCCGGTCAGGTGCTTGCGGCCGAAGATCACGCTGCCACCGGTCAACGGCGGGTCCAGTTCGGTCAGCACGCCGACCAGGCACATGGTGGCTTCGCGCTTGAGCAGGCCCATGTACGGGTTGGTGTCATGGCTGACCGGGATGGTATTGAGCAGGAAGTCGAAGCTGCCGGCGTGCGCCTTCATCTGCGCCGCATCGCGCGAGACCAGCACCTCATCGGCGCCCAGGCGCTTGGCATCGGCGCCCTTTTCCGGGGTGGTGGTGATCATCACCACGTGCGCACCGAGCGCCTTGGCGAACTTCACGCCCATGTGGCCGAGGCCGCCGAGGCCGATCACGCCGACCTTCTGGCCCGGGCCGACCTTCCAATGGCGCAGCGGCGACCACGTGGTGATGCCGGCGCACAGCAGCGGGGCGGCCGCCTTCAGGTCGAGGGTGTCGGACACCTTCACCACGAAGCGCTGCTCGACCACCACGTGGTCGGAATAGCCGCCGTAGGTCGGTGCGCCGGTTTCGCGTTCACGGCCGTTGTAGGTCCAGGTCGCGCCCTCGGCGCAGTACTGCTCCAGGTCGTGCTGGCAGGCGTCGCAGTGGCGGCAGGAGTCGACCATGCAACCCACGCCGGCGTGGTCGCCGACCTTGAAGCGGGTGACGTTGCTGCCGACCTCGGTGACGCGGCCGATGATCTCGTGACCCGGCACCATCGGGTAGATCGAGCCACCCCAGTCGTCGCGGGCCTGGTGCAGGTCGGAGTGGCAGATGCCGCTGTAGAGGATCTCGATGCGCACATCGTCCGGGCCGACCGCGCGGCGTTCGAACTCATACGGAATCAGCGGGTCGGTATGTGAATGGGCGGCGTAACCTCGGGCGAGGGACATGGGGAATCCTTGGCAGGGTTTATCGAAAGGCGTTTTACAATACGCCCCGTTCCCAGCGGCAGGAATCGCGGATATCGGCATGATTCATCAAGTGGAACTGCACAATCATGGCCACTGACAACCTCACCCACCTGGCCGCGTTTGCCGCGGTCGCCCGCCACCGCAGCTTCCGCCGCGCCGGTGCCGAGCTGGCGCTGTCGACCTCGGCAGTGAGCTATGCGATCCGCGCGCTGGAAGAACGGTTGGGGGTGGGCCTGTTCCATCGCACCACCCGCAGCGTGGCCCTGACTGAGGCCGGGCAGCGCCTGCTGGAGCGCCTGCAGCCGGCGCTGGGCCAGGTGCATGACGCGCTGGAAGAGATGAACCAATTCCGTGCCGCCCCGGCCGGCCTGCTGCGCATCAACGCCACCCGCGCGGCGGTACCGACCCAGTTGGGGCCGCGACTGGCGCGCTTCCTGCACGCTCACCCCGACGTGCGGGTGGAGCTGACCGAGAACGATGGCCTGGTCGACATCGTCGCCGAGGGCTACGACGCCGGCGTGCGCCTGCACGAGTTCGTGCCCGAGGACATGGTGGCGGTGCCGATGGGGCCACCGCTGCGCGGGCTGATTGTCGGCTCGCCGGACTACCTGCGGCGACACCCGGCACCACAGCATCCGCGGGACCTGGCGGCACACGAATGCATCCGCTTCCGCTTCGCCAGCGGGCATCTCTACAAGTGGCAGTTCGAGCGTAGCGGGCAAGCGCTGGAGATCGATGTGCCGGGCCGGCTCACGTTGAGTGAGCAGGGCACCGTCGTGGGTGCAGTGCTTGATGGCATCGGCCTGGCCTACGTGCTGGAAGACACGGCAAGGCCCTACATTGATTCGGGGCAGATGGTGGCGGTGCTGGAAGACTGGAGCGAACCGTTCGCCGGCTTCGCGCTGTACTACCCGAAGCAGCGGCAGATGCCCGGTGCGCTGCGCGCGTTCGTGGATATGCTGCGCGAGTGAGCTGTGATGGAGGATGTGGCGCCGACCAACGGTCGGCACCTACCGCTGTCGTCCATGCGCGGATGGGGCAACCCTACGGCCCCCGCAACACCGGCGCCAACAACGCCAGGCACTCACGCAGGTGCACCTCCACCGGCGCATCCTCGGCCACCACGCCGATCACGCGTTCGCGCAGCGGCTCGGCCACGGCCATTGCCAGAATCAGTCGCGCCATGCGAACAGGATCTCCCTCGCGCAGCAGCCCGCGCTGCTGCTGCCGCGCCAGCCAGTCAGCCAGCAGCGCTCGGCCGCGTTCGATGCCATTGTCCAGATAGGCCTGCAGCAGCGCGTCCTTGCCGGGGAAATCGGTGGCCAGCAGGCGGAACACCTGCACCGCCTGCGCCGACAGCGCCTGCGCGCAGACCGCCTGCAGGATGTCCTGCAACAGCGGCACGACCTCTTCGGCATTGCGCGCATCGCGCTGCAACTGTGGCGCGAAGCCGTCGGTCCATTCGCGCACCGCAAGCCCAACCAGTTCCTCGCGATTGCTGGCGTGGCGATACACCGTCTTCTTCGCCACCCCGGCGTGCGCCGCCACCGCTTCGATGGTGGTGGCCTCGTAACCCTGTGCCAGCAGCAGCTCCAGGGTGGCCTGCAGTACCGCGTGGCGGACTTCCGCCTCCGGGCGCGCAGGGCGGCCGCGGCGGCGGGTCGGCGTTGTGGACTCGGACAGGGTCGTGCTGTTCATTGCCCCCATCTTACCGCATCCGGCTAATTGCGAAACGAATAACGTTTCCGTATTGTCGGATCTCCCAACACCGCAGGAGACCCCGATGGATACCGCTGTGAACGCACGCGCCTGGCTGGACCACCACGATCTGCTCGACCCGGCGCCGATGCACCTGGAGACCGGCATCCAGCGCCGCGAAGACGGCACCCTGCTGGTGGCGGTGCGTACCGATCTGCACGGCTGCAAGGGCCGCATGCTGGACTGGTGGTTCACCTTCTTCGAGACCACCCAGCACATCCGCTGGTGGCATCCGGTTGATCATGTCGAGCATCGCGGCTGGGACGCGGCGTGGCAGCGCGGGCGCAACTACCACGGTGCCAGCATCCATGCGGTGGAATCGCTGGCCGACATTCCGCCGGTGGCGGCGCGCCTGAAGTTCCATGATCCGCGCACGTTGTTGGTGCCAGAGCGCCTGCAGGCGGCACAGGATGCCGGCGATGTATCGGCGGTGATTGCCGCGCGCATCGGCTTCGGCGACCACGTGCGCCTGGATGCAAACGGTGATCCCTGCGACGGGCAGATGCTGCACGTGGCACGCGATACGCCGTTCGGCTGTGTGCTGCGCAGCCGCTTCGTGCTGGGCCTGGACGGCGCTGATCCGCACCGCGATGCCGGCGATGCGGTCGGCCTGGGCCTGCTCAAGCACTGCTACACGGAGTTCAGTTTCCTCTCGCGGCTGCTGCCGTCGCTGTACTACGGCGAACGCGCGAATGGCGAGGCGGTACCGTTGCCGTGGTGAACCGCGCGCCGGTCATTCGACCAGCGCGTCGTAGCCTTCAGCACTGAACTGGATCAGGCAGAAGCCGTGGCCGAACGGGTCGGCCAGCACGGCGATGCGGCCCCAGCGACGCTCGCGCACGGACTGCTCGAGTGTCGCCCCGGCTGCAACCGCACGCGCCAGCGCGGCCTCGATGTCATCCACCACCCAGTCCAGGTGCAGTGGCGTCCAGTGGCGCTCGTAGTCGCGTACGTCGCCATCTTCAGTTGCGACGCTGCCAGCTTCGTTCTGCAGCAGGTACAGCGGCGTTGGCCCGCCGAGCAGTTCCACTGCCTCTGGTCCGAGACGGCGGCCGACCCGCAGGCCGAAGGCTTCGATGTAGAAGGCTTCAGCGGCAGCAGGATCGGGCACGTCGAGGTTGACGATGAACGACGTGGTGACAGAGTTCATGGGGACTTTCGTCATGTTGTTGGGCTCGAAGGTGCCATCTAGGATCGAACTGCAGCGCCAGACCGGGTGCCGCAGTCGTTCCGACCGGTGGCTTCGTTGCCAGGGAGGATTCCATGCGTGGGCGGGAAGAGAAAGCGCGGGCGCGCACCCTGGAGTACCAGGTCGGCCGATGGCGCTGGCTGCGATGGCAATGCCCGTTCCGGGCGGAGCCTCCACCCGTGTGATCCATGTGGAGGCAGAGAGCAGGTGACGGAACAACCACAGACCCAACCAGGGAGCGCAACATGCATGAGCAGGATATAGCCGTACGATTGGAGCGTCTGGAGCGCAGGCTGCGTCGCAGGAATCTGCTTGCCACCTCGATGTTCGTGCTGGGCGCCTCGTTCGCCCTGATCGGAACCAGCGTGGCCACGCCCGACGCCGGCGTGGTGCCGGAGATCCGTACCTACAAGCTGACCGTGCTCGACAGTGAAGGGCGCACGCGCGTGCAGATTGCCGAGGATGCCAGTGACATTGCCCGCAACTCACGCGCCACGGGCATGACGATCTACGACGCGAAGGGCGATGAGCGCGGTGGCATCGGCACCATGGCCAATGGCAGCGCGGTGATGGCGCTGGATGCACCGGTTGGCGTGGGCTACAAGGTTCGCGATCGGGCAGGCATCAGGGTTGCGCCTGATGGCACCGCCGTGATCACGGCGCTGTCCAACGAGGGCAGTTTTGCCGCCAGCCTGGTGGCGCAGGGCAACCAGGGGCGGCTTGAGCTGACCCGCAAGGATTCGGGTAAAGGGGAGATCAGCACCCGTGTGCTGACCTTTGATTCGGACTCGACCAGGGTGGAGAAGGCGCCGTGATGTCTTCGATGGCGAGGGGTGCTCCGCATCCACGCATGGCGTGGATCTACGGTGCCAGCGGGTAATCGAGGTAGCCTGCTTCGCCACCGCCGTAATAGGTGCTGCGGTCGGGCGTGGCCAGCGCGATGTCCCGCTGCAGGCGTTCAACCAGATCCGGATTGGCGATGAACGGCTGGCCGAACGCGGCCAGGTCGATGGTGCCGGCCTCGACCAGCTGCAGGGCGTGTTCGCGGGTCATGCAGCCGGCCAGGATCACGGTGCCACCGTAGGCCTGCTTGAACTGCTGCAGGAACGCCTCGCCCAGCACCGACTGGCCCGCCTGCTGGTTGTCGTTGAGATGCACATAGGCCAGGCCGCGCGTGCCCAGTTCCTCGGCCAGGTACAGATAGGTGGCTTCGTTGTCGGGGTAGAACGGCATGTCGAAGGTGAGATTGTTCGGTGCCAGGCGCACGCCGATGCGCTGCGCACCGATGCGCTGGGCCATCGCATCGACGGTGTCCAGGATCAACCGCGCACGGTTGGGCAGCGAGCCGCCGTAGTGGTCTTCGCGCTGGTTGATGAGCGGGTTGAGGAACTGCTCGAACAGGTAGCCGTTGGCCGCATGCAGCTCGATGCCATCGAATCCGGCAGCGATGGCGTTGTCGGCGCCGCGTGCGAAGTCGGCAATGATGCCGGGGATCTCTTCGGTGGCCAGCGCACGCGCCGGAGTGGGATCGGCGTGGCCGCGGCTGCCGTCGTCCAGATAGACGAACGAGGTGTTCTTCGGTGCGCTGGCCACCGGGCGCGTGCCGGCGCTGACCGGTTGCCCACCATCGGGCTGCAGCGAGCTGTGCGACATGCGGCCGACATGCCAGAGCTGGGCGAAGATCGTGCCCTGCGCGGCGTGCACCGCCTCGGTGACGAGCTTCCAGCCGGCCACCTGTTCGGCCGACCAGATGCCCGGCACGTCGATGTAGCCCTGGCCCTGCGGCGAGACCGGCGTGCCTTCGCTGATGATCAGGCCGGCGCTGGCCCGCTGCCGGTAGTACTGCGCGGTGAGTGCGTTGGCGACCGCGCCGGGGTTTCGGGCGCGGGTCATCGGGGCCATCGCGATGCGGTTGCGCAGGGCGGTGCCTGCCAGGTCGAAGGGGTGGAACAGGGCGGCGGTCATGTCGGTCATCTCAGTGCGGGGGAGGGGCGCCAGCGGCGCGATGCACACAGGATGGAGTTGACATGCAGGCGCATAAAGCGCTTCGATATCCCTTGGTGCGGGACTATTTGTCCCCAATGGAGTGCGAACGATGCTGCCGCTGGAGTCCTTGAATGGCCTGGTGACCTTTGTCACCACCGCACGCTCGGGCAGCTTCACCGAAGCTGCCGATGCGCTGGGCATCTCGCGCTCGGCGGTGGGCAAGGCCATCGCGCGGCTGGAAACACGGCTGGGTGTGCGCCTGTTCCATCGCACCACGCGGCGCATCGCGCTGACCACCGATGGCGAGGCGTACTACGCCTCCTGTGCGGCGGCGCTGGAAGAGATCTCCGCGGCCGAGGCCTGCCTGGGTTCGGCCGGCCTGCCCAGCGGGCGGCTGCGCATCGACATGCCGTCCTCGTTCGGGCGGCTGGTGGTGCTGCCGGTGCTGTTGCGGCTGTGCCGGCAGTACCCGGACCTGCAGTTGACGATGACCTTCACCGATCACTTCGTCGATCCGGTCGAGGAAGGCATCGACCTGCTGATCCGTTTCGGTGGGCTGCACCAGGCAGAGCATCTGGTGGCGCGGCGGCTGGGGCGCCAGCGGCTGGTCACCTGCGCATCGCCAGCGTACCTGCAGGCGCATGGCACCCCGCACACCGTTGAGGAACTGGCACAGCACCGCAGCATCGTCGGCTTCCGCCACGGCCAGCCGGTGGCGTGGCGGATCGGCAGCGATGATGCGGAAGGAACCTTCATTCCGAATGCGGCCTACCAGCTCAACGACGGTGACGCGGTGATCGACGCGGCCATCGCTGGGCTCGGCATCTGCCAGATGCCCATCTCACTGGTGCGCCGTCATCTGGAGTCCGGCGCACTGCACTCGGTGCTGGATGCGCACATGCAGCGGCATATCGACATCCACGCGCTGTGGCCACCGACCCGCCACCTGCGGCCTAAGGTGCGCTATGTGGTGGACGAACTGGCGGGGATGGCGGAAGAAGGTCTGTTTGATTGAGCCGAGGCATCAATAGTTGACGATCCGGACGGACGTGTCTTCGCCTTCCTGCAGTGCTTCAAACACCTCAGCCAGAAGCACGATCAGATCGCGCCCATGTGCGGTGACGAAGTAGGTCGCCAGGCTGTCGATATCGGGAGCGATATCGTCTCCCCATGGTGGGTGCTGGGTTCGATCCTCGAACGACCAGATGACACGGGCCGGCGGAATCTCGGCCAGCTCGCGGCGGACGATATGCAGTTCGGCCAGCGCGTCGGCAGCATCTGATTGCAGCAAGCCCCCGGCGTATAGCTGCTTCATGAGGATTGGGAAGCGACTTCCCCAGCCATCCGGTTCCAGGTTTCCGGCGATGGTCGAGAAAAAGGCATAGAGAAATGCCCCGGTACCGATCTCATCGGTGATGCGCCCGAGCTGGATGCCAACGCCCATCGCCTGGTTCCTGATTCTGCAGTTTGCGCAGCTTGCCTGATATGGCAGTGGCCGACGCTCGAGTTACGTAAGTATTTGATATGAAAAGATGGAGTCCAACGCTTGTGGAGGCTGAAGGGGTCATTTACGTCACTCGGAAGAGTGTGTGTATACTATCCCCCAGTATAGTTCCGAGGTGGCCCCGTCATGCCGCACTCCCCCGAGGAGAAGAAGAAGGTCCTGGCCCGCGTGCGCCGCATCCGCGGCCAGTGCGATGCGCTGGACCGCGCGCTGGAAGCCGGTGCCGACTGCGGGCCGGTGCTGCAGCAGATCGCGGCCATCCGTGGCGCGGTCAACGGCCTGATGTCCGAAGTGATGGAGGCCCATCTGCGCGAGGAGTTCGGGCAACCCGCAGCCTCCGACGAACAACGCGCCGAACGCGTGCGCGACATGAGCGCGTTGATCCGCTCGTACCTGAAATAAGCATCGGCGCCACATCGCGTCGATCGTCCTGCCATCCCATTCCCGCCTGATCCTGGAGAAGCCACCATGAAGTCCCGTGCCGCCGTCGCCTTTGGTCCCGGCCAGCCGCTGCAGATCGTCGAGATCGACGTCGCCCCGCCGAAGAAGGGCGAAGTGCTGGTCAAGATCACCCACACCGGTGTCTGCCACACCGATGCGTTCACCCTGTCCGGCGATGACCCGGAAGGCCTGTTCCCGGTGGTGCTGGGCCATGAAGGCGCCGGCATCGTGGTGGACGTGGGCGAGGGCGTGACCAGCGTCAAGCCCGGCGACCACGTGATTCCGCTGTACACCGCCGAGTGCGGCGAATGCCTGTTCTGCAAGAGCGGCAAGACCAACCTGTGCGTGTCGGTGCGCGCCACCCAGGGCAAGGGCGTGATGCCCGACGGCACCAGCCGCTTCAGCTACAACGGCGAGCCGCTGTACCACTACATGGGCTGCTCGACCTTCAGCGAGTACACCGTCGTTGCCGAAGTCTCGCTGGCGAAGATCAACCCGGACGCCAACCCGGAACACGTCTGCCTGCTCGGCTGCGGCGTCACCACCGGCATCGGCGCGGTGCACAACACCGCCAAGGTGCAGGAAGGCGACAGCGTGGCGGTGTTCGGCCTCGGCGGCATCGGCCTGGCGGTGATCCAGGGCGCGCGCCAGGCCAAGGCCGGCCGCATCATCGCGGTGGACACCAACCCGTCCAAGTTCGAGCTGGCGCGCGAATTCGGCGCCACCGACTGCATCAATCCGAAGGACTACGACAAGCCGATCCAGCAGGTCATCGTCGAGATGACCACCTGGGGTGTGGACCACAGTTTCGAGTGCATCGGCAACGTCAACGTGATGCGCGCGGCGCTGGAATGCGCGCACCGTGGCTGGGGCCAGAGCGTGGTGATCGGCGTGGCCGGTTCGGGCCAGGAGATCTCCACCCGTCCGTTCCAGCTGGTGACCGGCCGCAAGTGGATGGGCACCGCGTTTGGTGGCGTGAAGGGCCGCAGCCAGCTGCCGGGCATGGTGGAAGACGCGATGAAGGGCGATATCGAACTGGCCCCGTTCGTCACCCATACCATGGACCTGGACAGGATCAATGACGCCTTCGACCTGATGCACGAAGGCAAGTCGATCCGTTCGGTGGTCCACTACTGAGCCGCGTCATGGGCTGGCTGGATGCCCTGCGCCGACCGCGTGCGGAAGACCCGCGCGCGGCGCTGGTGGCCCCGATCGAGCAGGCGTTGCGTGCGCTGGGCTGGGTAGTGGGCGAGGTGGGGCCAGCGCGTACGGTGACCTCGGCCTTCGGCAGCGACGATGGCATGCCATTCGAACAATGGCTTGCGCAGGTATTCCTGCCGCGCCTCTACGAGGCGCGCGCGGCCGGGCAGTGGCCGCCGCGCAGCGATGTGGCGGTGGCGGCCTTTCGCAATCTTGATGGCCAGCCTGGCGTCGAACCATTGCTGCGCCTGCTGGCGCAGCTGGATGAACTGATCAACAAAGGCATCCACGCCGCGCGTGGATAAGCCGACCAAGGTCGGCATCTACCAGAAGTACGCGTGCGCTGGCGCGCCGCGCAGGAGAGCACCATGGAACGCATTGAACACCGCGCCTGTTTCGGCGGCTGGCAGGACGTCTACCGACATCATTCCACCACGCTGGGCTGCGACATGCAGTTCGCCGTGTACCTGCCGCCGCAGGCGGAAGCGCAGGCGCTGCCGGTGCTGTACTGGTTGAGCGGCCTGACCTGCACCGAGCAGAACGTCATCACCAAGGCCGGCGCGCAGCGCTATGCGGCCGAGCACGGTGTGATCATCGTTGCGCCTGATACCAGCCCGCGCGGCGATGACGTGGCCGATGCCGAAGGCTATGACCTGGGCAAGGGGGCGGGGTTCTACCTCAATGCCACCCGTGCGCCGTGGGCGAAGCACTACCACATGCACGACTACGTGGCACAGGAACTGCCGGCACTGATCGAGGCGAATTTCCCGGTCACCGATGCGCGTGGCATCAGCGGTCACTCGATGGGCGGTCACGGTGCGCTGGTGATCGCGCTGCGCAACCCGGGGCGCTACCGCAGCGTGTCGGCGTTCTCGCCGATCGTTGCACCCAGCCACGTGCCGTGGGGGCAGAAGGCCTTCCACGCCTACCTGGGCGACAACCCGGCGGACTGGGCGCAATGGGACGCCAGCGAGCTGGTCGCCGTGGCCCGTGAGCGCCTGCCGTTGCTGGTCGACCAGGGCGAGGCGGACGAATTCCTGCAGACCCAGCTGCAGCCGCAGCGCCTGCAGCAGGCCTGCGATGCCGCCGGCCATCCGCTGACCCTTCGCCTGCAGCCCGGCTACGACCACAGCTACTACTTCATCGCCAGTTTCATCGGGGAGCACATCGCCCACCACGCCCGCGCCCTGCACGGCTGAGGGCGTTCCGGTGGTGCCGGCTGCTGGCCGGCTACCTGCCGCCCTGTGATTCCCTGGGATTGCCGGCAGCAGCCGGCACTACCCTGGTGGTGCACGCGGAGTGTCGTTTTGCCGCAGTGGATCACGCCGCTGTGGCGTGCAGGCGCGCTATGGTGCGGCCATACGGCCTTGCGGATCGGGGGGGATGCATGCCGGTAGTGCTGGCGATGCTGTACGTGCTTTGCCATGGGCTGGTCGTGGCGTTCTGGCCGAGCCCGGCGGGCGTAGGCTCTTTCGTATTCCTGACCGGTGCGCCGCTGCTGGCCGCTGCCGCGTGCCTGGTGCGGGCGCAACGTGACCGCGCCGCTCTGGGCTGGCGTGCTACCGCGATGGCACTGCTGCTGTGGGCCGGCGGCATGACGTTCAACATGGTGGATGCGCTGGGCGCCGGCCGGGCTGACTTCACCCCGCGCGTCAGCCTGTTGTTGTACGTGCTGTATGGCGTGCCGCTGGTGTTCATCCTGGCCCGGGCACGCCGCGAGCGCTTGAGCATCAGCCTGATCGACGCGGCGATGGCGGCGTTGCTGGGGGTGCTGTTCTTCGTGCACACCGCATCGTTTGCTGCCCGTGTCGAGGTCGACGCCCATGCGATGTCCAACATGCAGCGCATGTTCGACATCCAGAATCTGTGTATCGCCGGGTTCGCCGTGGTGCGATGGCTGGCCGGCGACGTGCCCGAACGGCGTAGATTCTTCCGCGCACTGGCGCTGTACGCTCTGGCCTATCTGCTGGTGGCCTACTACATCAACCATTACACATCCGATGATGCATTCGGTGCGTTCAACGATCTGCTGATCGACGTACCTTTTCTGCTGATTGCCTGCCTGGCGCTGGACACGGCGCCGGACACAGGCACCACGGCACACCCGAGGCTGGCGCGGACGGTGCAGGCCGCCGGCCCGATCATCCTGCCATTGCTGCTGCTGGTGGTCGGCACGTTGGTGGTCGATCATGCGCGGCCGTTGGCGGTCGCGGGCTTCGTCGTAGCTACCCTTGGTTTCGGCCTGCGCAGCGTGTTGCTCCAGGCGGATCTTCTGGAACGCCAGGCAGCACTGGATCAACTTGCGCGGCAGGATGGCCTGACCGGCGTGGCCAACCGTCGCGAATTCGACGCACGGCTGATGTCCGAGTGGAATCGCGCACGGCGCAGCGGCACCGAGCTGGGCCTGCTGCTGGTGGATATCGACCACTTCAAGGCCTTCAACGACCAGCACGGCCATCCGGCTGGTGATCGTTGCCTGCAGGCGGTGGCCGGGGTGCTGAAGGCCATAGCCGGTCGCGGTGGTGACAGCGTTGCACGCTATGGCGGCGAGGAATTCGCCGTGATCGTGCCGGGAAGCCCGCTCTCGGGCGTGCTGGCGCTGGCCGAGCGCCTGCGCGAGGCGGTGGCAGCGCTGCCGCTGCCGGAAGGGTCGGTCAGTATCAGCATCGGAGTGGGCTACCTGCATCCGCCGGCCCTGGCCAGTGCCGATCAGTTGCTGGCGGACGCCGATGCCGGCCTGTATGCCGCCAAGCGCGCCGGTCGCAACCAGGTGATCCTGCATGCGCACGTGCTCGACGACGAAGGCAGTGCGCACGGCAGGATGGATTGCTGAGCGCGCCAGGTAGCCGCTCCCTGTGCGCGATTGCGTACGGTCGGCGCGGCCGGGTCATCGCTGCCGCAGCCAGCCGGTGGGATCGAGCAGCCTCAGCCCGACCGGTGACAACGAGCGCTGTCGCAACGGCAGTTTTGCCGCCTGCACGGCTATCGCACAGCGCGCCAGCTGCTGGCGCAACGGTGCCAGCGTATCGTCTTCGCGCGGGCACGCATGCCGCCATTGTGCGATGCGCAGCAGGCAGACCAGCAGGTCCAGTTCGCTGGCGGCAATGAACGGAGAGCCGGCGGGCAACAGGTCGATCGGTGCCGTCGGCGCGGCCAGCAGTGGCAGCAGGTTGATGAACGCGTCGCAGCCTTCAGGATCAACGCCGAGGCCGCTCAGCTGTGCGAGTCCATCGGCTACGAGATCGGGGTCACGCAGCTGGCGTATCGCCGCCAGCAGCGCCTGCTCGCCGCGGCCGAACTGGCGGCCGAAGGCACGGTAGCTGACCCGGGTGGGAAACAAGGGGGAACGGGAGGCCATGGCAGCTAGGGTTGTGGGTCGCGGGTTTCCACCAGCACGGGGCAGGGGGCGTGATCGATGGTCCATTGCCCGATCGAGGGTTCGAACAGGCGCTCCAGCCGGGACAGGTGGCGGTGGCCGATCACGATCAGGTCGCACTTCAGGCGCCTGGCCTGGTCGCTGATGACTTCGCCGGGGTCGCCGGAGGGGATCTGCGCGATGGCATCGACGCCGCGCTCGCGCAGCTCGGCCAGGGCTTCGGCCAGCACCGCCTCGGCGCGGGAGCGCTGGCGGGCGGCTTCCGGGTACTCGATACGGTCGGCTTCGCTGGCATCGGCCGCCAGCGCGAATTCAGGGTCGAGCACGCACAGCAGGTGCAGGCGGCTGCGGGGGCCGGCAATGGCCGCGGCCAGGTCCAGCACGCGCGCGTGCTGGGGGCCACCGTCCAGGGCGACCAGCAGGGT
This sequence comes from Stenotrophomonas sp. GD03819, assembly GCF_029841665.1. Lineage (NCBI taxonomy): Bacteria > Pseudomonadati > Pseudomonadota > Gammaproteobacteria > Lysobacterales > Lysobacteraceae > Stenotrophomonas > Stenotrophomonas sp. GD03819. The sequence continues at coordinate 71,952 of NZ_JAOCEW010000023.1, read as the reverse complement.
ATTGAACATGGATGTCTCCTTGGCAGGCCGGGGATGGTCGCCGATGTCATCGCGTGCACCCATGCCGTGCGCGGCAGTCAATGAATGCGTAGAACGCAATCCATGGTGGTTGCAAGTGCCGTAGAGTCATCTGATTTACCGGAGACTGTCATGCCCCTGCCGGACCTGAACCTGTTGCTGGCACTGGACGTGCTGATTGACGAGTGCAGCGTGGCCGCCGCCGCGCGCCGGATGAACCTGAGCGCGCCGGCAATGAGCCGCACCCTGGGCCGGATCCGCACTGCGCTGGGCGACCCCGTGCTGGTGCGTGCAGGCCGCGGTCTGGCGCCCACACCCCGCGCCCTGCAGCTGCGCGAGCAGGTCCGCGATGTTATCGAGCAGGCCCACCGCGTCTTCAACGCCGGTCGCGAAGTAGACATGCGCGTGCTCGAGCGAACCTTCAGCGTGCGTGCCAATGATGTGTTCGTCGGTGGTTTCGGCGGACGCCTGCGCGAGCTGTTCCGCCAGCAGGCGCCGCGCGCAGTGCTGCGCTTCGTGCCCGAGGGCGATACCGACGACGATGCGATGGCACAGGGCCGGATCGACCTGTACATCAGCACGGCCGGCAAGCATGCGCCCGATACCAAGGTGCAGAACCTGTTCAGTACCTCGTTCATGGGCGCAGCGCGCGAAGACCATCCACTGTTCGACGAGGAGATCAGTGCCGAGCGCTTTGCCGCGTGCGACCACATCGCGGTGTCGCGCCGTGGCCTGCCACGTGGGCCGATCGATGATGACCTGGCCACGCTCGGCCTGCAGCGTCGCGTGGCGCTGATCAGCCCGACCTTCCACGGTGCGATCTTCGCGGCGGCCGAATCGGACCTGATCCTGCCGCAGATGCCAAGCGTGATGCTGGAGCGGATCGTCAGCATGCGCCTGCCGTTGCGCCTGTTCCCGCTGCCGATTCCGGTGCGGACCGCGGCCATCGTGCAGGCCTGGCATCCGCGCCTGGACAACGACGCCGCGCACCAGTGGCTGCGGCGCTCGATCAAGACCATGTGCGAAAGCGCAGGGGAGGCCTCGCGCTGACATCTGCATGCGTGCGCCCGGCGCACGCCTGGGATGCCGGCGACGCCATTTTTCACAGGGTACCGGCTCCCTAGACTGCGCTCCCCGGAGTTTCACTGAGCGCATTCCAATGACCCCCAACATGCCGTGCACTGCACGGATCGGTGCCCGGCGATGAGTACGCCGGCCGCCGCTGTCCCGGCCGCCGCAGCGCCCCGTCCTGCCGCCGCCCCCGGGCTCGATCGCCGCATTCTGGTCGGCCTGTGTGGCGTGCTGCTGGCGGTGCTGGTGTCGGGCTTCAACGAGAACATCACCAAGGTCGCATTGGCCGACATCCGTGGCGCGATGGGTTTCAGCGTCGATGACGGCAGCTGGATCGTCGCCCTCTACAGCGCGATGTCGGTCAGCGCGATGGCCTTTGCGCCGTGGTGTGCCGCCACCTTCTCGCTGCGTCGTTTCGCGCTGGCGATGATCGGTGGGTTCATGGTGCTGGGCGTGCTGTGCCCGCTCGCCCCGAACCTGCACGTCTTCCTGCTGCTGCGTGCATTGCAGGGCCTGTGCGGTGGTGCACTGCCGCCGCTGCTGATGAGCGTGGCGCTGCGCTTCCTGCCGCCGGGCATCAAGCTGTACGGCCTGGCCGGCTACGCGCTGACGGCGACGTTCGGCCCGAGCATGGGCACGCCGCTGGCCGCGTTCTGGGTCGAGCAGGTGGGCTGGCACTGGGCGTTCTGGCAGATCGTGCCGTACTGCCTGGCCGCCATGGCGATGGTCAGCTGGGGCCTGCCACAGGACCCGCTGCGGCTCGAACGCTTCGCCCAGTTCGATACGGTCGGCCTGCTGCTCGGCCTGCCAGCACTGGTGCTGCTGGTACTGGGCCTGGTGCAGGGCCCGCGCCTGAACTGGTTCGACTCGCCGATGATCACGCTGATGATCGGAGGCGGTGCCGGCCTGATGGTGCTGTTCATGATCAATGAATGGTTCCACCCCTTGCCGTTCTTCAAGCTGCAGCTGCTGGCCAACCGCAATCTCAGCTACTCGCTGGTGACGCTGGGCGGCGTGCTGTTCGTGCTGCTGGCGGTGATCTCGATCCCGTCTGGCTTTCTGGCCAGCGTGCAGGGCTACCGCCCGCTGCAGACGGCACCGATGCTGCTGTGGGTGGCACTGCCGCAGGTGATCGCGCTGCCGCTGGTGGCGGCGCTGCTGAACATCCGCGCGGTGGACTGCCGCTGGGTGCAGGCCACCGGCCTGGCGATGCTGGCCCTGGCCTGCTGGCTGGGCTCGCACCTGGACGTGGCCTGGATCCGTGACAACTTCCTGTGGGTGCAGCTGCTGCAGGTGTTCGCACAACCCATGGCAGTGCTGCCGCTGCTGATGCTGGCCACCGGCGGCCTTGCGCCGCAGGACGGCCCGTTCGCCTCGGCGTGGTTCAACACGGTCAAGGGTTTCGCCGCGGTGCTTGCCAGCGGCGTACTGGATGCCGTCGCCCAGGGCCGCCGTCATTTCCATTCCACCGTGCTGGCCGACCGCCTGGGCGAGCAACCGTGGCTGGCCGATGGCCCGCAGCTCGGCGCGCGCCTGCATGCACAGGTGCAGGCGCTGACCTCGGCCGACCTGTACTGGGTGGTCGCGCTGGTGGCGCTGGCCTTCATTCCCCTCATTGCCTGGATGCCCACCCGCATCCACCCGCCACGTGCCGTGGCCTGAACCTTTCGCAGGAACCCCTCATGACGATCAATCGAACCACTCTCAACACCGGCCTGGGCCTGGGCGTACTGGCCCTGGCCATCGGCGCCTGGCTGCTGCTGCGCGACTCTGGCCACCAGAGCACCAACAATGCATACGTGGTGGCCGACTACACCCTGGTGGCTCCGAAAATTCCCGGCTTCGTCAGTGCCGTGGAGGTGGAGGACAACCAGTCGGTGAAGGCCGGCGACGTGCTTGCCCGCATCGACGACCGTGACTACCAGGTCGCCCTGCAGGCGGCCCGTGCCGACCTTGCCAATGCCCGCGCACAGCTCGCCAACGCACAGGCCGCACTGGTCCAGCAGGATTCGCTGATCGCGCAGGCCAGGGCCAGTGTGGATGTCAGCCGTTCCGAACTGACCCTGGCCAGTGCCGACCAGCAGCGCTACCGCGAACTGGCCCGTGACGGCGCCGGAACCGTGCAGAACGCGCAGCAGGCGCAGTCGAAGCAGGCCGTGGCCAGTGCCCACGTGCAGCAGGGCCAGGCGGCGCTGTCGACCGCGCGCCAGCGCACCGACATCCTGACCGCCGGTGTGCAGGCTGCGCAGGCCGCGGTGCAACGCGCGGAAGCGGCGCAGGCCCGCGCAGAACTGGATCTGTCGCACACCGTGCTGCGTGCACCGATCGACGGCATGGTCGGTCGTCGTGCAGTGCGCGTAGGTGCCTACCTGACCCCGGGTACACCGGTGGCCGCGGTGGTGCCGCTGAAGCGTGCCTTCGTGGTCGCCAACTTCCAGGAAACACAGATGACCCGCATGCAGGCCGGCCAGCAGGTCGAACTGAAGGTGGACGTGTTCCCGGGCAAGCCGCTGCGCGGGCACATCGACAGCATCGCGCCGGCCACCGGCGTCACCTTCGCCGCTGTCGCACCGGAGAATGCCACCGGCAACTTCACCAAGGTGGTGCAGCGTATTCCGGTGAAGATCGTGCTGGAGCCGGGCCAGCCGCTGCTGGACCAGCTGCGTGCCGGCATGTCGGTGGAAGCCAGTGTCGACCTGGGCAGCCGCGCGCGCGCGCAGAGCGTGAAGCACAGTCCGGGTCATGCGGCCGGGGAGGGCGCATGAGCGCAGTTGCCTTGTTCCGCAGCACCTTCGTTGCGGCCAGCCTGTGCACGGCCCTGGCTGCCTGCACGATGGGTCCGGACTTCGTACGTCCTCAGGCGGAACTGCCCAGTCACTGGCAGGGCGAGGCCGTCGCGGGCAACGCGATCGATCAGGACGCCGCCTGGTGGGCCGGCTTCGACGACCCACTGCTCGGACAGCTGGCCAGCCAGGTGCTGGAGGCCAACCTGGACCTGCAGCTGGCGGCCAACCGCGTGCAGCAGAGCCGCGCCGCGCGTGGCATCAGCGCCGCCGACCGTCTGCCCAGCGTCAGCGCAACCGCCAGCGGCGCACGCGCACGCAACAGCGAGGTGGGCTTGAACGATCCGTCCGGCAACGGCGGTCGTGATGACTATGGGCTGTTCCAGGCCGGCATCGGCCTGAGCTGGGAACTGGATCTGTGGGGACGGGTGCGCCGCCAGGTGGAAGCCGCCGATGCACGCGTGCAGATGGCCGAGGAGGATGCACACGCAGTGCGCATCGCGCTGCTGGCGGAAACCGCGCGTGATTACCTGCAATTGCGTGCAACGCGGCAGTTGTTGGCGATCACTGAAGACAACCTCAGCATTGCCCACGACATCAAGCGCCTGACCGAAGCACGCCAACGCCAAGGCGTGGCCAGCACGCTGCAGGTGTCCAGCGCGTCAGCGCAGGTAGCATCGCTGCAGGCACGCATCGCGCCGCTGCGGCATCGTGAATCGCAGCTGCGCAATGCACTGGCGTTCCTGCTGGCACAGCCCCCGCAGGCATTGGATACGCGGCTGCAGAATGCACGCCGTGACTGGCCCTCACTGCCGGCCGTGGCGGTGGGGCTGCCCAGCGAACTGGCCGAGCGTCGCCCGGACATCCGTCGCGCCGAAGCCGCGTTGCATGCCGCAACGGCCGGCATCGGCGTGGCCAAGGCCAGTTTCCTGCCGCGTATCACCTTGAATGGCGACGCTGGCTTCCAGGCCAAGCAGCTGGATGACCTGGATGGCTGGAACGCACACCGTTTCAGCATCGGGCCGTCGATCAGCCTGCCGATCTTCCAGGGCGGCAGGCTCAAGGCCAACCTCGCGTTGAGCAAGCTGCAGCAGCAACAGTCGTCGCTGCAGTTCCAACGCACGGTGCTGCAGGCCTGGCATGAAGTGGACGACGCCATCGATGGCTACGCCGCCGAACAGCAGCGCACCGTGCAGCTGCAGGTGGCGGTGGACGAAAGCGAGATCGCGCTCGGTGCGGCGCGCCGGCAGTACCAGGCCGGCGTGGTCGACATGCTGGACGTGCTGACCACCCAGCGCATCGCACTGGACAACCAGGCCGCACTGGCCAACAGCCAGGCTACGGCGGCAATCGCGCGGGTGGAGCTGTACCGCGCGCTGGGCGGTGGCTGGTAGGGAAATGGAAACGCCGGGCCATGCCCGGCGGGCGGGTGCCTCAACGCACGTCGCGCAGTTCCCAATGGTGGCCGGCCAGCAGGCGCAGGCGCTGCTTGAACACGTCGCTGTCGATGCGGGTGGTCGCCACCAGGTTGATGCGCAGATCCTTCTGTTCGCCGGTTACGGTGGCATCCGGATCGGTCACGCCCCATTGCGGTTCCACCGCATCCGGGTCGGGCTGCTTGGCCTTCCAGCGCTCGAACAGCGTGCCGCTGCGCAGGGCGTCCTGCAGTTCCTCGGCGAAGCCGGCGGCGCCCTGCGAATGGAAGGACAGGTCAGGGTCGTTGCCGCGGGCCTTGGAGGGATCGGGCAGGCTGATGTGGTACTGCGCAGGCATGGAGTTCTCCTTGAAGTGCGGCAAGGCTGGCACAGTGGCGGTGGAATCGATGTGCAGATTCCAGCCACGGTTGGCCTTCATTCAAACCGATGCGGCCCATCGGCAAAGCCCACGGTGACCGCGCCCTTGCCGACATTGACCATGCCGGTCAGGCTCATCACCGATTCGTACACGGTCACGCCGTGGCCGGCGCAGACCTCCTTCATCTGTGCATAGCCGGGCAGGGTGCGCAGCTCGTCCAGTTCGCCGCCGTAGCTGACGCACACCGTCGGTGTCATCAGCCCGGCACGCACGCGCTGACCGACCACCGCGAACAGCTTCTGCACGGCGTTGTCGAAGCCCTTGATCTTGGCCACCGGCCCGGTCTCGCCGCGGTAGCCATGCAGCACCGGCTTGATGTCCAGCGCGCTGCCCAGTGCGGCGCTGAGCAGGCCGACACTGCGGTCACCCTTGTGCCGCGCACGCGCGCGCATGTAGTACAGGTCACGGGTGACCATGTAGCCGTGCACGTTGCTGGCCAGTTCCTCCAGCCGCTCACGGATCTGCTGCACGCTGGCATTGCCGTCGCGCAGGCGCACGGCTTCCACCGCGGTCACCGCCTGGGCAGCGAACAGGTTCTGGGTGTCGAGCACGCGCAGTGCGAACGGCGAGTTGTAGCCCGCTGCCTGACGCACCGGCTTGTAGTCGTTGAGGATGGCGAAGCTGGCCTGCAGCGCGTTGTCGTGGATCGGGCTGCGGGTTTTGGTGATGGTCATGCAGAACACGTGGTCGTAATCGATCACCAGCTGCTGCAGGAACAGGTCGCGGATCTGGTTGACGCTGAAGGGGATGGTCTCCGCTTCAGCGCCGTGCTCGGCCACGTGCGCGTGCAGGAAGCTCAGCGTGGCCTGCTCATCGCGGTGATCGGCCAGCACGGCTTCGCCAATCCGTACGGTGATCGGCAGCAGCACGATGTTGTGTGTGGCGATGAAGTCCGGCGGCAGGTCGCAGGCCGAGTCGACGACGATTCCGATGCGCATCCGCGGCTCCCCCTCCAGGGCGGTTGTAGGTTCGGAAACGTGAAATCTATCTCAAATCCCAGCGCAGCGCGCGAGGGAAACGCGCCACGCCCTGTTCAGCGGCTGCGCTGGACTGCCACCGGCAGGCTGGCCAGACGCTGCCATTCGGGTTGCTGCAGCAGGCCCGGATCGGCCAGTACTGCGGCCATCAGCGGATGCGCGTCGTTGCCCCAGAACAGATCGTCGCCGATGGCCAGGGTGGGTACCCCGAACACGCCGGCCGCGATCGCGGTCTCTGTGTTGCGCCGCAGCTGCTCCTTCACCGCCGGGTCGGCGGTGGCACTGGCGACATCCTCGATGCCCAGCTGTGCGCCGGGTTCGCGCAGGGCTTCGGCGCTGTCGGCCGCGTTGCCGTCGCGCCAGATCCAGTCGAACAGCACGTCCACGGCCTGCACGCTGGCGCCGGCGGCCAGGCACAGGCGCAGGGCGGACAGCGGGTTGAACGGATGGCCGGGCGGGAACCGCAGTGGTGTGCCCTCGGCCTGTGCGGTCCATAGCAGCTGGCGGTAGATGAAACGACGCTTGGCCGGAATCTCGGCCGGGCCCAGGTTGCCCAGGTGATGCAGTACCGCACCGAAGGCGATCGGCACGGTCTGGATCTGCCCGAACTGTGGCAACTGCTTCAGCTTCTGCCAGTGCAGGTAGGAATAGGGCGAGACGAAGTCGAAGTACCAGCGCAATGTCGCCATCGGTGTGTCCTCGTGTGCGGTCAGGGCTGCGCGTTGCGCTGCAGGTAGCGGTCGCGCAGGTCGGTCTGGCGCGAGCGCATCGGCATCGCACGGCCGCCCAGCCAGACCTGCTCGGCATAGTGCGCCACGTCCAGCGGGTCGCCTTCCCACAGCACCAGGTCGGCGCGCTTTCCAGGCTCGATGCTGCCGATCTGGTCGGCCACCCCGAACGCCTGCGCCGGCACCCGGGTCAGCCCGGCCAGGCCATCGGCCCACGGCAAACCGTTGGCCACCGCGTTGCCGGCCAGCTGGCGCATCTTGCGCGCGTTGTGGGTGGCGTCGCCGCGCTGCACGAACGACACCGGCACGCCGGCGCGTTGCAGGCGTGCGGCATTTTCCAGGGTGGCGCCGATCTGGTCGAAGCTGGCCGGCAGGTTGGCCAGCACGTCGACGAACACCGGCACCTGTGCGGCGGCCAGCTCCGGCGCGACCTGCCACGCTTCGCTGGCACCGGCGATGGCGATCTTCACCTTCTCGCGCGCGGCCCAGCGCAGCAGCTGGCGGATGTCCGAGGCACGATCGACCTCCACCACGATGCGGCCCTGGCCGGCCAGATAGCGGCTGAGCGTGCGGCGCCCGGCCGGGGTCAGCAGCGCATGCGGCGAGTCCGCAGCCACCTGTCCGCGTGCTTCGTCGATCATCTGCTGCAACAGCATCCATTGCGCGGCGCGTGAATGCCCGGTCAGCTCGGATGCCGCTGCGCCAATGCGCAGGAACAGGGTGCGCGGGCCGATCGGGTCGGCGCTGCCGTCCAACCGCATCACGCCGCCCTGGCCAGCCACGAAACCACCGCCGGTGGCAGCGCCCAACGCAGTGAAGCCGATGCCTTCCAGGCGCGTGACCGGAATCAGCACCGAGGCCGGGTTGTAGGCGAGGGTGACGTCGAATTCCGGGCGCAGTGGTTGCTCGCCGAGCTTCAACGAACTGTCCACCGTGCTCGATTCACCCGAGACCTCTTCGATGCCGGTTTCGGTGATACCGCCGAACAGCGCCGGCGTCAGGGGGCGGCCATTGGCCTCGATCACGGTGGCGCCGGCAGGCGCTGACAGGCCGTTACCCACCGCGCGGATGATGCCGCCCTGCACCAGCACGTCCGCGTTCTGCAGGCTGCCGCGCGCGCTGGCCGTATGCACCGTCGCGTTGCGCACCAGCAGGTCCTGTGCCTGCGCGGATGCCGAGATGCAGGCCAGCACCATGACAGTAGAACCGAGCCATGCCCGGCTGCCCTTCGCGGCAGACTGCGCCAACTGCTTGAGCACCACCATCAGCGCACCTCCTGGCCGAGCTGGAAATCAGAACGCGGCGTGCTCGCCGGCGCGCCGCGGTCATACAGCCGCCGGCCGTCGATGAAGACCTGCTCAGCCAGTGCGTACGAACTGAAGGGGTTGCCGTTCCACACCACCACATCGGCCATCTTGCCGGCTTCCAGGGTGCCGGTCTGGCCCTCGATGCCCAGCGCCTTGGCGGCGTTGGCGGTCATCCAGGTGATGGCGTGCTCGGGCGTGATCTCCGGCATGCGCGCGCGGCGCGCGGACGCCATTACCTTGGCCGCCTCCTGGTTGAGGCGCTGGATGCCTTCGGGCGAATCGGAATGGACGATGGCACAGCTGTTCTTCGGCCGGTCGACCAGCGCGATGTTCTCGGGAATGCCGTCGAAGGCTTCCATCTTGAAGCCCCACCAGTCGGCCCAGAGTGCGCCGCAGACGCCGTCGGCGGCCAGCCGGTCGGCCAGCTTGTAGGCCTCCACACCGTGGTGGAAAGCGGCCACCTTGAAGCCGAATTCCTTGGCCAGGTCGAGCATGGTGGCCATCTCGTCGGCGCGGTAGCAGTGGATGTGCACGCGGATGTCGCCTTCGATGGCGCCGGCCAGCGTGTCCAGCTTGAGATCGCGCTTGCCGCCTGCATCCCCGGCGCTGTCGCCCTTGTCGCTGCCGAACCATCCCTTGCGCTTGGCCGGCTTGGGTTTGTTCTTGGCGATGTAGTCGGCGGCGTCGATGAAGGCGGCACGGTAGCCGGCCACGTTGCCCATGCGCGTGGCCGGGGTCACGCCCTTGCCTTCGCCATAGACCCGCTTGGGGTTCTCGCCGCAGGCCATCTTCAGGCCCCATGGAGCGCCGGGGAACTTCATCGCCTGGTAGGTGATGGCCGGGACGTTCTTCAGGGTCACGCCGCGGCCACCCACCAGGTTGGCCGAGCCGGGCAGCACCTGCATGCTGGTCACGCCGCCGGCCAGTGCCGTGGCGAAGCCTGGGTCCTGAGGCCACACCGAGTGTTCGGCCCAGACGTTGGCGGTGACCGGTGCGGTCATCTCGTTGCCGTCGCTGTGCGCGCCGACGCCGGGGCTGGGGTATACACCCAGATGCGAATGCACGTCGATCAGCCCGGGGGTGATCCACTTGCCCTGCGCATCGATGCGGGTGACACCGGCATCGGCCTGCAGTTGGTGACCGACGGCGGCGATGCGGCCGTCGCGCAGCAGCACATCGGCGTTGTCCAGGCGCTGGCCGGTACCGGTCAGCACCGTGGCGTTCTGGATCAGTATCGGCGCATCAGGATGGGCCTGGTAGGTGCTGGGGTAGGGATCGGCGACGAAGCGCGAGGCGCCCACCGCCGGAGCCGTGCTCAATGAAAGCAGTGCCAGGGCTACCCCAGCGCGCAACAACGTCGATGCCATGCAGTTCCCCTTGCAGCCTGGTCCAACCGTCGACGCTAGCCCGGAGGCGGCGGGCTTGCCAAGTGACCTTCTTCACAGGCCTGCCGACGGTAGCTCGACGGCACCGGCCGGGTGGCTGAAAATACCCGGTCCCCCGCCGTACCGGACCGCCCATGAAGAGCAAGCAGGAAATCGTCGACAACTGGCTGCCCCGGTATACCGGCGTGCCCTTGGACCAGTTCGGCCAGCACATCCTGCTGACCAACTTCGGGGGCTACCTGCATACGTTCTCCGAGCTGACCGGCGCGCCGGTCATCGGCCTGGACCGGCCGATGGCCAGTGCCACCATCGATGGCATCACCATGATCAACTTCGGCATGGGCAGCCCCAATGCCGCGATCATCATGGACCTGTTGTCGGCGGTGATGCCCAAGGCGGTGCTGTTCCTCGGTAAGTGCGGTGGCCTCAAGCGCAAGAACCAGCTGGGTGACCTGGTGCTGCCGATCGCCGCGATCCGTGGCGAGGGTACCTCGGGCGATTACCTTCCGCCGGAAGTCCCGGCCCTGCCGGCCTTTGCCCTGCAGCGTGCGGTTTCGACCATGATCCGCGACCTCGGCCACGACTACTGGACCGGCACGGTCTACACCACCAATCGCCGGGTGTGGGAACACGACGAGGGCTTCAAGGAGCGGCTGCGGGCGATGCGTTGCATGGCCATCGACATGGAAACGGCCACGGTGTTCGCCGCCGGCTTCGCCAACCACATCCCCAGTGGCGCGCTGCTGCTGGTCTCGGACCAGCCGATGATCCCCGACGGGGTCAAGACCGAAGCCTCCGATGCCAAGGTCAGCTCCCAGTTCGTGGAAAACCATATCCAGATCGGTATCGAGGCGCTTAAGCTTATCCGGCGCAACGGCAAGTCGGTCCGCCACCTGCGCTTCGACGAATGATGATGAAGGCCGGGCGCGGGGCGTCCGGGCCTGGGAGTAGGTAATGGACGTTGCCGCGCAAGTGGTGGAATTCTGGAACGAGGCGGGCCCTGCAAAGTGGTTCGCCCGCGATGATGCGTTCGACGCGCAGTTCCGCCAGTTGTTTCTGGATGAGCATTTCGCCGCCGCTTCGCGCGGGCGTGAGCATTGGCTGGGCAGTGCCGAAGGGGCGCTGGCCCTGATGCTGCTGCTGGACCAGTTCCCGCGCAACTGCTTCCGCGGTACCGCCCACTCCTACGCCACCGATGGCCTGGCCCGGCATTACGCCATGCGCGCCATCGAGGAAGGCCTGGACCTGCAGCTGGTGCCGAAGCTGCGCGCCTTCATCTACCTGCCGTTCGAGCACTCCGAGGATCCGCTGGACCAGGACCGCTCGGTGGCGATGTTCGACGTGCTGGGTGACAAGGAATACCTGCAGTACGCCGAACTGCACCGCGACATCATCCGCCGCTTCGGGCGCTTCCCGCATCGCAATGCCGTGCTGGGCCGCATCCCCACGCCGGAAGAACTGGATTACCTGGCCGAAGGCGGGTTTGCCGGCTAAGAAAAAGGGGACGGAGGGGATTAAGACGTTTATGGCACAAACGACTTAATCCCCTCCGTCCCCTTTTTCAGTGCGGATCAGTACTTCGGCACGCCGTTGTCGACGTCTTCGGACCAGGCGTTGATGCCGCCGGTGACGTTGAACACCTTGGTGAAGCCGAGGGCGCGGAACTGCTCGGCGGCCTGCGCGCTGCGGCCACCGTGGTGGCACATGAAGGCCAGTGCGGTGTCCTTGGGCAGGGCTTCCAGCTCGGCACGGCCGTTGCCGTCGAAGGTCTTGAACGGCACGCCCACGGCGGCGATCTCACGCTCGTCGGCCGGGCGCACGTCCACCAGGGTGATGTTGCCGGCACGCACCAGGTCATCGGCATCACGCACGCTGATTTCCTGTACCGGCTTCGGCGCGTTCGGGTTGTCGATGGCCAGGCCCTTGCCGCGGATGTCGTCCACCCAGTCGATGGTGATGCCGTTGGCGCGACGGGCGCTGGACAGGTCGAACTGCACGCGCAGGCCGTTGGATTCGGCAGCGATCGCGCCTTCGTCATGCGGGGCCAGCTGGAAGTTCGGCTGGAAGCCGGCGTCGATGGTCAGCTGCAGGGCAGCGCCCGGGGCGTCGGCCAGCGCGCCCTTGAGCATTTCCACAGCGGCCGGGGTGACGGTGATGCTCGGCGGGGTGCGGTCCGGTGCGGCCAGCCCCAGCACGCTGCTCAGCTCACCGCTGGCAGCCATCTGCAGCACGATGTCGCTGCCGCCGACCAGTTCGCCGTCGATGTACAGCTGCGGGATGGTCGGCCAGTCGCCGTAGGCCTTGATGCCTTCACGGATTTCCTGGTCGGCCAGCACGTTGACGTGGGCGAACTCGACGCCGAGGTCCTGCAGGGCGCCCACGGCCTTGGCCGAGAAACCACACTGCGGCATCGACGGCTGGCCCTTCATGAACAGCACGACGCGGTTGGCGTTGAGGATGGATTCGATGCGCGAACGCAGGGCGGGATCGAGGGACATGGACGTCGGGGTTCCGGGAATTCGAATCATCAATTCTACCCCCCATGGCATCATGGGGGATGAGCAACGCAGGAACATTGCATCGCATCCCGACCCGGCCCTGGCGCTGGCTGCCCTGGCTGGTGGCGTCGCAGTTGGCCGTGATCCTGGTATGGGTACTGGCAGGCTGGCACTGGGCCCTGCCGCTGATGGTGGCCAGCCACGCGCTGTTCATGGTGCCGATATTCCTGCCCAACAGCCGTTTCTACGCGCCGGTATTGAGCCGGGTGCCGGACGCTGGCAACAGTGTCTGGCTGACGATCGATGACGGCCCCGGCCCGGAAACCCGTGCCGTGCTCGACCTCCTGGACCGCCACCAGGCGCGTGCGACCTTCTTCCTGGTGGGGGACCGTGCGCTGGCGCAGCCGGAACTGGTGGCCGAGATCCTGCGCCGTGGCCACGACCTCGGCAATCACAGCCACAGCCACCCGCAGGCCCGCTTCTGGCGGCTGGGACCGGCTGCGATGCGCGCCGAGATCGAAGGCTGCCAGCATGCATTGCAGTCCCTGAGCGGGCATCCGGTGCGCTGGTATCGCTCGGTGGTGGGCATGACCAACCCGTTCGTGGCGCCGGTGTTGAAGGCGCTCGGCCTGGTGCGCGTGGGCTGGAGTGCACGCGGTTACGACGGCGTCGGCTGCACGCCGGAGGGCGTGCTGGCGCGTTTGCTGCCCGACCTGCGGCCAGGAGCCATCGTGCTGCTGCACGAAGGCGCCGCCCACGGCCACAATCTGGTGATCATCGAGCGCGTGCTGCAGGCATTGGAAGAGCGCGGCTTGAAGGCGCAGCTGCCTACCGGCTGATACGTATGCGGTAGCGCCGGGCCATGCCCGGCGGATGCCACAGGTGCCGCTGCGCTCGCCGGGCAAGGCCCGGCGCTACAGGTTCCGGCGTGCCACCAGCAGCCAGCTGTTGAACGGCGTACGCCCATGCAGCGGCCGGGGGGCGGTCACCTGCAATCCCGCTTCGGCAAGCGTCGTCTGCAGCACCTCTGGATCGGGGTAGTGGCGCGGCCGCGTGCCCATCCAGCCGACCAGCCAGGCCAGCCGGTCCGCCACCCGCGTGGTGCGGTCGCGGCCATCGCCGGTGGCCAGCGGCGTGCGCAGCAGCAGGCAGCCGCCGGGGGCCACCCGCGCACTGGCCGCGCGCAGCAGTGCCTGCTGTGGGCCCGCGTCCAGGTACTGCAGCACGTCCAGCAGCAGGACGTGCCCGGCCTGCGCCGGCAGTGGCGCCTGCACGTCCACGCAGTCGAAGCGCACGTCATGCAGCTCGACGGCGGCACGTTGCGCGCGGGCGATCTTGCCCGCATCCACGTCCACGCCCAGGTAGCGCTGGGTGCCGCCGCGCTGGCGCAGTACATGGGCGAACAGGCCCAGCCCGCAGCCGAGGTCCAGCACCGGCTGTCCGTCGTCAGGCAGATGCTGCAGCACGCCGTCGTACAGCGGATCGCTGCCGAGCTTGCCGCGGGTGTAGTAGTAGTCGCGGCGGCTGCCCCAGGCCTGCGCCGGGCGGAACGCTTCGGCGATCAAGCGGGCCTGCGGGGCCGTCAGGGGAGCACAGGGCAGGGGCGGGCCGTTCCGTGGCGTGCCGTCCATCGCCTCAGTCCGTGCCGCCAAGCAGATGCGCGGCAACCGGCAGCGCGCGCGCGCTCCACAGCGCGTACATCCGCGCTGAAGGATGCAGGCCGTCCTCGGCGATCATCGTCGGGTCTTCGCCCTGCGCGCGGCTGATGTCGGTGATGTCGACGAAGGCTACGCCGTGCCGGGTACTGATCACCTCGGCGGCGGCATTGAATTCGTCGGTCTCGATCTCGATCGCGGCCAGGTCGCGGCCACTGCCGGCACCGAACGGGGTGGCACCCCAATCGGGGAAGGACAGCACCAGCACGCGGCCGGCATCACCGCCGGCAAAGCCGATCGCCCGCTGCAGCAGGGCCTGGAACTGGCTGCGGTATTCGTCCAGAGGACGCCCGCGGTACTGGTTGTTGACGCCGATCAGCAGGCTGACGAAATCGAACGGGCCCTGCGGTGCAGCCGCGTCGATACCCGCATCGAGCTCGTCGGTCGTCCAGCCGGTGGTCGCAATGGTCTGCGGGTCGGCCAGCGCCACGTCCTGCGCGCGCAGCGCGGCGGCCAGCTGGTGTGGCCAACGGCCTTCGACTGCAACCGCTTCACCGATGGTGTACGAATCGCCCAGCGCCAGGTAGGACAATGCCACGGCTCAGGCCACCGAACGGTGCGGCTTCAGCGGCACGACCTTGGTCGCATCCTCGGCACGGCGCGCCAGCACGCGGTCGATGCGGGCGAACACATCGCGCATCACCGAAGCTTCCGGCATCAGGGTCACGCGGAAATGATGGCGGTAGGGCACGTTGAAGCTTGAGCCCGGCACCACCAGCACGCCTTCGTTGTTCATCAGGTCCAGCGCGAAATCGTGGTCGTCGAAGCCCTTCGCAGCGGCACCGACCACGGCCGGGAACGCATACAGCGCGCCGGCCGGCGCGACCAGTGACAGGTGCTCGCTGGCTTCGCAGGCCTCGATCACCGCGCGGCGGGTTTCATACAGGCGGCCGCCCGGCGTGCACAGCTCGGAGATGGTGTCCGGACCGTTCACCGCCGCCTCGATGGCGTACTGGCCCGGCACGTTGGCGCACAGGCGCAGTGCGCCCAACAGGTCCAGCGCGGCGCGGAAGTCGCCCAGGCGGGCATCGTCACCGCTGAGGTGGGCCCAGCCCACACGCCAGCCGCAGGCGCGGTGCACCTTGCTCAGGCCACTGAAGGTCAGGCACGGATGATCACCGGCCAGCGGCGCGACCGGCTGGAACACCGCGTCGTCGTACAGGATCTGGTCGTAGATCTCATCGACCAGCAGCAGCAGGTTGTGGCGGCGCGCGATTTCCACCACGCGCTCCAGCAGTTCGCGCGGGTAGCTGGCGCCGCTGGGATTGTTCGGATTGATCAGCACGATGGCGCGGGTGCGCGAAGAGACCAGCGTCTCGATCTCGCTCGGGTCCGGCTGGAATCCGTTCTCCGGCGCGCAGCGGTAGTACACCGGCCGGCCATCGTTGAGGATGGTCGAAGCCGACCACAGCGGGTAGTCGGGCGAGGGCACCAGCACTTCGTCGCCCGGGTTGAGCAGCGCACGCAGTGACAGGTCGATCAGCTCGCTGACGCCGTTGCCGAGGAAGACGCGGTCCGGGTGCGCATCGGGCGCGCCACGGCGGGCGTAGTAGCTGGCGATGGCTTCGCGCGCCACCGGCAGGCCCTGCTGGTGGGTGTATGGGTCGGTGCGGCCCATGTCGTCGGCGATCGCGCGTTGCAGGTGCTCCGGCGCGCGGAAGCCGAAAGCGCCCGGGTTGCCGATGTTGAGCTTGATCAGCTTGCGGCCCTGCGCCTCCAGCTCCCGGGCTCGCCGCGCCAGTTCTCCGCGGATTTCGTAGCGCACTTCGGAAAGGCGCTCGCGGATGGCCAGGGGCTTGGGCGAGGTGGTGGACATGGGAGCTGGGCCGTCAAAAGGCATGGGGCTTCCATCCTACCGGAATTGCTGCACTGCATGGCAAGGGCTCCGGGCCCGTCACTGCTGGGCTGGCAGGGCGCTGGCACAGGTAGAATGGCGGCGATGACCCAGACCCCCGATTTCATCGCCCTGCAGACCATCGGCTGGCCCTGGCCGGGCCCGCCACAGCAGGCCGACTGGCAGGCCGCGATGGCCGCGCACCCGCAGGCCCGCCCGGCACGGGTGATCGAACAGCACCGCACCCACTACGTGGTGGCCGATGGCCCGGATGCATCGATCAAGGCCGAGTCGCTGCCCGAATGGCAGCGCCCGCGCTTCCCCAGCCATGAGCGGCCGGCGGTGGGCGACTGGGTGCTGCTCGATGGCATCCGCATCGTCGCCCTGCTGCCACGGCGCACCGCGATCAAGCGTGGTGCCGCAGGTGAGCACTACCACCAGCAGGTGATCGCGGCCAACATCGATACGGTGTTCATCGTCTGTGGCCTGGACGCTGACTTCAATCCGCGCCGCATCGAGCGCTACCTGCTGCTGGTCGGCGGTGGCGGTGCCGAACCGGTGGTGGTGCTGACCAAGGCCGACCAGACCGAATACAGCGAGGATGCGCTGGCGGTGCTGGAAGAGCTGGAGATGCAGGGCATCGCGCTGCATGCGATCAATGGCCTGGATGCCGACAGCGTTGCCGTGCTGCAACCGTGGCTGGGCCCGGGCCGCACCGTGGTGCTGGTGGGCTCGTCCGGTGCCGGCAAGTCCACGTTGACCAACACGCTGCTCGGCGAGCAGCGGATGAAGACCAACGCGGTGCGTGCCAACGATTCGCGCGGACGACACACCACCACCCATCGCGCGCTGATGCCGCTGCCGACGGGCGCCTGCCTGATCGACACCCCCGGCATGCGCGAGCTGAAGCCGACCGGTGAAGAGACGCTGTCGGAAGGTGGCTTCGCCGATATCGAAGCGTTGGCCGCACAGTGCCGTTTCAACGACTGCAAGCACCAGCAGGAACCGGGCTGTGCGGTACGTGCCGCGATCGAGGCCGGCGAGATCGAAGAGAGCCGCCTGCTGAACTACTTCAAGTTGAAGGAAGAAGTGGCCGCCGCCGCCGCCAAGCTGGCGGTTCGCCAGGCCGAGACCGCGCAGGAGCGTGGTGGCAGGAAGGGCAAGGGCCAGCAGTTCCGCCCGGCGAGCAAGAACCGCCGGCGGTAGCACAGCAGCCGAGCGTGGGCTCGGCTCTACAGTGGGTCCGCGGCGGAGTCATTTCCTGTAGCGCCCGAGCCGATGCTCGGGCGGCGGCGCACAGCGCCGGACACAGCAGGGCGCTATAGTCCGCCCATGGAACCGACTGCGACGCTGGACCGTGACGTGGCCCACCATGCAGCGCTCGATGCGCGCCTGGTCGAGGCCGTGGGGGGCATCCGCCTGCTGGGCCTGACCAGCTGGCCGGCCACGCTGCAGGCACCGTTCCTGGACAGCGTGGCACGTGGACAGCCGGTGCTGCCGAAGGTGGATTACCCGAGGCTGGATTTCAGCGAGGAGCGCCGCGCACTGGCTGCGATCGCCGCCGACTGCGATGATACTCATCCGCTGGGCCACTACGTGCGCCAGTCGGCGCAGAGCTGGGACCTGGCCGCGCAGCTGCTGGAAGGGTTGGGCACGGCGGCGGTCGATACCTGTTCGGTGCAGTTGTTCGGCGCGCCCGAGCAGCCGTTGCCAGGCAATGGCCCGAGCACGCGCGAAGCGGCGCGTCACTTCATCCAGATTGCTGCCGAACTCGATCACGAACTGCTGGCGCCGGAAGAGCAGGTGCCGGTCTCGGCCATTGCCCTGCAGCTGCAGCTGCAGAATGACCTGGATGCGTTCTTCGAATCGCGCATCATCCAGGTGCAGCTCGATCCAGAGCTGGTGTCCAAGGCCGCTGCCGGACCGACCCGCATCCGCCTGCGCACCAGTGCGCGCTTCAGTGCCTACGACCGCGCGCAGCTGTTCCACCACGAAGCGCTGGTGCATTCGCTGACCGCCTTGAATGGCCGCGAACAACCGGTGCTGCCCAGCCTGGCGTTGTCCTCGCCGCGGGTGACGGCCACCCAGGAAGGGCTGGCTACCTTCGCCGAACAGATCACCGGCAGCATCGACATCGAGCGCCTGAAGCGCATCAGCCTGCGCACCGAAGCGATCGCGATGGCCCGCGAAGGCGCCGACTTCATCGAGGTGTTCCGCTACTTCTGCGATGCCGGGCAGAACGCCGAAGAGAGCTTTGCGTCGGCACAGCGCGTGTTCCGTGGGGTGCCGCCGAGTGGCGGCCTGGCCTTCACCAAGGACACGGTGTACCTGCGCGGCCTGGTGTCGGTGCATACCTTCTTCCGCCACATGCTGGCCGAGGACCGCCTGCAGGTCTGCCGCTGGTTGTTCGCCGGCAAGATGAGCCTGGCCGATGCGATCGCGTTCGCGCCGCTGTTCGAAGCGGGTGTGCTGAAGCCGCCGCGCTGGCTGCCGCACTGGGTGAGCCGGGCGAACGGCCTGGCCGGCATGCTGGCGTTCTCGCTGTTCGCCAACCGTATACGGATGGACCAGCTGGCGCCGGAATGAAATGCGTTGGCGGATCCTCCTGCGCCTGCCTGCTATCGGCTGGGAGGAGGCGGGGCACCCTGGTCAGGACACGCAAAAGCCCCTCCATGGTGCTCGATGGCGCCATCCATGGCGCCAACGGTCCTGACCAGGGTGCCCCGCCTCCTCCAGACAGATTCCTGCGGGCGCGGTAGCAGGTCCACCAGAGGGATTGCGCTTGAAAAGCAAGGAGCCGGGCATTGCCCGGCTCTTTGCTTTTGCTCTTGCTTTCCATTGCCTCCGCGCGGGCGCGGGGAACTGTCCAGCGGGGGTAGGCAGGCCCATGCAGGACCGTGAGGCGCATGGATGCGCCGATCGAGCCCCCAAGGACGGGTTTACGGCGTGTCCTGCATGGGCCTGCCTACCCACGCCATGCAGGAACAATCAACGCGCCGCAGCGCCCGCTTTCGATTTAGAACTCCGCCGCCACCGTCATGAACAGCTGCCGCGGCGCGCTCGCATGGATCGCATACCGCGTGCCCTTCGGATCGGTCGGCGCGAACGAACTCAGCTGGCCGGCATAGCGCTTGTTGGTCAGGTTGGTCGCGTTCAACGACACCCGCACGTTGCGCAGGCCAAGGCCCGGGCCGAAGTCGTAGCCCGCACCGGCGTCGAAGGTGGTCACGCCCGGCACCGACTGGTCGTTGGTGTAGGTGTAGTAGCGCTTGCCGGTGTACTTGGCACGCAGGCTGGCGAAGAAGCCATCGCGGTTCCAGCTGATCTCGCTGGAGGCCATGCGCTGCGGCGTATCCACCGTGATCTTGCCGGCCACCGGCACGATCGCGCCGCCCGAGGTGTAGTCATCCTCGTAGGTGGTCTTGTTCCAGGACAGCGCGTTGTACCACTGCAGGCCGTCGATCGGCTTGAGGATGAAGGTCAGCTCCGCACCGTGGCTCTTCACCGAACCGACGTTGATGAAGCGCGTCACGCACTCCGGACGCGTGCCGACTTCGATGCTCGAGCACGGGTTCAGCGACAGCAGGCGGTTGTCGAACTTCACGTTGTAGGCGGCGATCGAGGCCTGGTACTTCTCGCCGAAGGTACGGAAGCCGGCTTCAAGGCTCTTGGACTTCTCCGGCTCCAGGCCGGCGCTGGCCGCGAACGATTCCGGCGACACCTGCAACGGGCCACCGCTGCCGCCACCGACGAAGGCGGCGATGTTCTCTGCGTACGAAGCGAACAGCTCGTTGTTGTCGTTGAGCTTGAAGCCCAGGCCCACCTGCGGCAGCACCGACTTCTTGGCGGTCAGCGTGCCCGAGGCGATGCGGGTTTCCACGCCCGGCTGGGCGGTGGCGCGCATGCGGGTGTTCGGGCTCTTGATACCGACATCCACGGTCAGGCGCTGGTCCAGGAAGCGCATGCGGTCCTGCACGTAGAACTGGCGCGTGCGGATGTCGAAGTCCTGGTTGAACAGCAGGCGGTCCGGGTTCTTCAGGTACAGGTCGTCCAGGAACGGGCCGCTGATGTAGTAGAAGTTGCGCGAAACGTTATGGTCGTTCTGCTCGTACCACAGGCCGGCTTCCAGTTCGTGGATGCCCACCGTCCACGACAGCGCGGCGGTCAGGCCATCGCGGTTGATCGTGTAGTTGGTGCTGCGGATCGAGATCGGCAGCATCTTGTCGGTACCCGGGTAGGACGGCTGGCCCGGCGCCCACCAGTGGCCCTGGCCACGGTTGTCGTGGTGGTAGGCCAGCAGCTTCAGGCGGCCCTGCTCGCCCAGGCGCAGGTCGGCATCGACCGAATAGAGGTTGTCGTCGCGCAGCGCGCGGCTCTGGTAGTAGGCATCGTCGATGCTGTTGACGCCGCCGCTGAACTTGCAGCGTGCCTTGTTGTAGGTGCCCGGTGCGCAGTACGCGGCAGCGACAGCGCGATCCCAGTCCGGCGCATAGATGTTCCAGTCGTAGCCCAGGCCACGTGCCAGCATGTCCTTGGACAGGTAGGCGTAGTTGGCCTGGCTGGCGCGCGAGGTCGCCACGAACGCACCGAAGCGGTGGTCGCCGACATTCCACACGGCCTTGGCGTTGAACTGGCGGGTGGTCTGGTTCTGGTACGGCGCGGCCCACATGTCCTGGTCCTGGTGCACGCCGGACACGTAGGCCGAGAAACCATTGATGTCGCCTGTATCCACGCGCAGGTAGCCGCGACGCTGGTTGTTGTCACCCACGGTGACGCTGGCGCGTCCACCGAATTCGGTGGACGGGTCCATCGAGAAGTACTGGATGGTGCCGCCCAGGTTGCTCGTCGACGCCACGCCCAGCGAGCCGATGCCCTGCGACAACTCTGCGCCGGCCAGGTTCTCGGCGATGATCGCGCGGGCAATGCTCAGGCCGTTGTAGTTGCCGTAGCTGTTGTCACCCAGCGGGATGCCGTCCAGCGTATAGCCGAGGCGGCTCTTGTCGAAGCCGCGCAGGCTGATGGTCTGCGATTCTTCGTTGGCACCGAAGGCGTCGTTGGACTGCACCGACACGCCCGGCAGGCGGTCGAGGATCTTCTGGCCGCTGGTGCCCGGCGGCAGCACCTGCTTGTCGACGGTGGTGATGCGCTGCACCTGGCGGGTCTCGCCCTGGCCGATCACGGAGACGGTATCCAGCGTCTGCGCGCTCAGCGCGGCATCGGTGCTGGCGCCGGTATCGGCGGCGGTGGCGGCATGGGCGCTGGCGGCGGCGGAGAGCGCGATCGCCACGGCGATCGTCAGGTGTCGGGTCTGCATGGTGGTCCGTTGCATTGGGGGTGGTCACCGGCACGCGTGCGCGGTGCATGGCCACTATGCGAACGGAACATGAAACCTTCTTTACGAAAAACCAACGAACGATGCAGGGCAGTGGTGCGTGTCCTGCAACATGTTCGTCATGGTGGTAGGCCGGTGGGAATCAGAAGCGCTCCCCAGGCCAGCTCAATTTGAGCTGGTCCATGCAGTCGCGGTCATGTTCGGAGAATGAGAACCCGATCTGGATGCCGTTCACTACTGTGCCGAACACCGTCGACTCGTCCAGGCTATGCCCTGACGGCACGGAAAGGACATTGAAGTCGGGGTAGCGACGACCCATCTGCTTTCGCGAGATGCAGACGCCGCTCAGCCGCAGCGTAATGCCTTTGATGATTCGCCCCGACGCGTCGGTGTAGATCTGGCCAGAGGGCCCCTTGATCCTCCCAGCGACCACGAATGGCGCCAGATCGATGGTGGCGCTGTCGCCCCGGCCCATTCTTGCTTCCGAACGCGAGCCGGCCGGAGCCAGGGGTGATAGCTGCGCGACAAGGTCAGAGCGTGACAGCTGCAAGGACCAGCGTTCCACGAGCCGCCAGGTTGCATCCGCCTCATCCGCAGTGGCAGCAGGTGGGGTGGCCGCCAGTGGCGGGGTGGCGACCACGAGAAGCGCAATCAGCAATGCACGCATGCCAACCTCCTTGATCCGCGATTCCGGCCGTTCATCCATCGGGCTCGGCGAGCGTTGGCAGGTATAGCACCGGTTCTGCCGATGTATCGGGCAATACGTCCCGAAAATGCAGAAACAAAAAGGGGCCGGATCCCCCTCGCAAGCGAAGGTTCACCGGCCCCGCGCACTCCGTGGGGGAGGCGGTCCACGCCTTGCGTGGAGACGGGCTCAACCCATGTACAGACCGCCGTTGACCGGATAGTCGGCACCGGTCACATACGAGGCTTCATCCGAGGCCAGCCAGGCGCACAGGCCGGCCACTTCCTCGGGGCGGCCCAGGCGACGCACCGGTACCGACGCCGCCAGCCGGTCCAGCACATCCGGCGGGAAGCTGCTGATCGCCTGGCTGGCGATGTAGCCCGGCGACAGCGTGTTGACGGTGACGCCGCGCGAGGCCACTTCGGCAGCCAGTGCACGGCTGAAACCGTGCATCGCGGCCTTGGCGGTGGCGTAGTTCACCTGCCCGATCTGGCCCTTGTGGGCGCTGACCGAACCGATGTTGATGATGCGGCCCCAGCCACGCGTGGCCATGCCGTCCACCACCTGCTTGGTGAGGTTGAACAGCGCATTGAGGTTGGAGGCGATCACCGCGTTCCAGTCTTCCACCGTCATCTGCCGGAACAGCAGATCACGGCTGCCGCCGGAGTTGTTGACCAGCACATCGACCTCGCCCACTTCCGCTCGCACCTTGGCGAACGCGGCGCTGGTCGAAGCCCAGTCGGTGGCGTTGCCTTCCGAGGCGATGAAATCGAAGCCCTGTTCGCGCTGCTCGCGCAGCCAGTTGGCCTTGCGCGGCGAGTTCGGCGCGCAACCGGCGACCACGGTGTGGCCACTGCGGGCCAGGCTCTGGCAGATGGCAGTGCCGACACTGCCCATTCCACTGGTGACGTAAGCGATTCGAAGCGTCATTGCAGAAGGCTCCTTGGCAAAGGGTCAGGCGGCGAGGGGATACAGGCCGAACAGCAGGCTGCCGATCATCAGCAGCATCGAGATGGCGATGGCCCACTTCAGGGTGAACTTCTGGTGGTCGGCGAACTCGACCTTGGCCAGGCCCACCAGCAGGTAGGTGGAGGGCACCAGCGGGCTGAGCAGGTGCACCGGCTGGCCGGCCAGCGAGGCGCGCGCCATTTCCACCGGGGTGATGCCGTAGTTGCTGGCCGCCTCGGACAGGATCGGCAGCACGCCGAAGTAGAACGCGTCGTTGGACATGAAGAAGGTGAACGGCATCGACGCCACCGCCGTGATCACCGCCAGGTACGGGCCCCACGACTCCGGAATCACCGCCAGGAAGCTGTGCGACATCGCTTCGACCATGCCGGTGTTGTTGAGGATGCCGGTGAAGATGCCCGCGGCGAAGATCAGCGACACCACCGACAGCACGTTGCCGGCGTGGTTGACCACACGGCGGCGCTGCTCGGCCAGGTTCGGGTAGTTGATCACCAGGGCGATGGCGAAGCCGACCATGAACAGCACCGGCATCGGCAGCACGCCGATGATCAGCGCGGTCATCAGCGCCACGGTCAGTGCCAGGTTCACCCACAGCAGCTTCGGCCGCTTGATGTCTTCGGCATCTTCCACGGTCGGCAGCGCGTTGCTGTCGTCGGACACGCTGTTGTCCATCCAGCTGCCGCCCTTGGGCAGGGTCACAACACCCAGGCGACGGCGTTCCTTCAGGCCCAGGTACCAGGCCAGCAGCAGCACGCCGGCGCAGGCGATCACCATCGACGGGATCAGCGGCACGAACACATCGGCCGGGTCCACGTGCAGCGCGGTGGCCGCGCGTGCGGTCGGGCCGCCCCACGGGGTCAGGTTCATCACGCCGCCGGCCAGGATGGTCACGCAGGTCATGTTCAGCGCGTTCATGCCGAGACGCTGGTACAGCGGCAGCATCGCCGAGACGGTGATCATGTAGGTGGTCGAGCCATCGCCATCAAGCGAGATCAGCATCGCCAGCACCGCGGTACCGAGCACGATCTTCATCGGATCGCCCTTGACGAAGCGCAGGATCACCCGCACCAGCGGGTCGAACAGGCCGGCATCGATCATCACCCCGAAGTAGAGGATCGCGAACATCAGCATCACGCCGGTCGGTGCGATCTTCTTGATGCCTTCCAGCATCATCTCGTCGATGCCGGCGCCGAAGCCGCCGATCAGCGCGAACAGGATGGGAATGGTGATCAGTGCGACGAGCGGCGACAGGCGTTTGCTCATGATCAAGTACATGAACGTAATGACCATGCCAAAGCCGAGGATGCTCAGCATCATCTGCGGACTCCTTGCGAATACAGGACGTGGGGGAGTGGAAGGGGCCCGGGCGGCATGCCCGGGAATTCGGGCTTAGAAGTCGTACTGCAGGCGTCCGGTGACCGCGCGCGTGCGGTCCACCGTCACCCCGGCCAAGCGGTCGCGGTTGCGGCTTTCGATCACGTTGAGCATGAAGCGCAGGTTGTCGCGCAGGTACCAGTTGCCACCCAGCGTCCAGGCGTCGGTGCTGCCACGGCGCAGGTCCGGCGCACCATCGAGATGCTGCGCACCCCACATCTGGTCGTAGCGCAGCGCTACTTCGAAGGCACCGGCCTTGTGGCGGATGTCCTTCACCCGCGCAAAGCGGCCGGTCTTGCGGTCGTAGGCGCGGCTTTCGCCGGTAATGAACCAGCTGACCATGCCGTAGGCGGCCATCACGTCGCCACGCTGCGCACCGTCATCGAAGGTGGCGCCACTGAACTCGCCCTGCCACGACAGCGGGCCGCGCACCTGCGCGTATTCCAGCGACCACTTGTTGACGTCGGTATCGCGGCCGGCGGAGAAGTCGACCAGGGTCAGGCGGCTTTCATCGGACAGGTGGCCGGCCGGGCGTGGTCGGATCTTCAGGCCCGGAACGCCGTTCGCGCCGGGGTTGTCATAGGCCTCGCGGGCCAGCGACAGGCCCAGGTGCAGCACGTCGCCATCGGCGGGCGAGGGCGCCCAGGTGACACGGCCACCGGCAGCACGCCCCTTCACCTGCCAGGCGTCGATGCTTTCCAGGCTGTAGATGCTGGCGGCCCAGGTGAAGTCACCCGGATTGGCCTGCCACGACGCGCCCAGGCGGTACAGCGGCGCCAGCGTGGTGCCGGCATTGCCGCGCTCCAGGAAGCTGCCGTAGTTGGAACTGGTGCGGTCATCCAGCGAGAAGTACTGCTTGAACTGGCCGACGGTGAGCTTGCCGGCCTTGCCGAAGCTGCGCGCCAGGTACACGTCCTTGGCCTCGACGCGGTCGCCGGAGAAATCGGCCTCCAGCTTGTAGTCGACCACGAAGAACTTGCCGGATACGTCAACCCACGCGCGGCGGATTTCGGTGTCGTCCTTGTTCGGGGTGCCGCGGTTGTCGTTGTCGAAGGTGGCGAAGTCCAGATGCAGGCGGCCACCTAGGGTGGCGGTGACCGGACGGTCGTCTTCGGCAGCGAAGGCCGGCGCCGACAGGACAGCCAGCGCCATCATGGCGGCAGGACGCCGCCAGGCAAACGTGAATTCCACAAACCCTCCCAGGTGCGCGCCAGGCGCGCGGCAATCGTGGGCACCGGACGGTGCGCGGCCGCAGTCTGGGTCGGGCAAGCTGTCATCGTCCTGTCAACGGATTGTGCGGTGCAGCGTAAAGCGGCTCGCTGCTGCTTCCTGGCAGGGCCCGGCGAGCGCGGCAGCGGCATGCGGTAGCATTCGTTTCCCCTCCCACCCTCGTGCCCATGCGCCTGCTGCTGGTCGAAGACAACCCGGATCTGGCCGATGCGATCATCCGCCGCATGCGCCGCAGTGGGCACGCCGTGGACTGGCAGGCCGATGGCCTGGCCGCCGCCAGCGTGCTGCGCTACCAGAGCTTCGACCTGGTGGTGCTGGACATCGGCCTGCCCAAGCTCGATGGCCTGCGCGTGCTGGCCGGCATGCGCGAGCGTGGCGACAGCACGCCGGTGCTGATGCTGACCGCACGCGATGGCATCGAAGACCGCGTGCAGGCGCTGGATGTCGGCGCCGACGACTACCTGGGCAAGCCGTTCGATTTCCGCGAATTCGAAGCGCGCTGCCGCGTGCTGCTGCGTCGTGCACGAGGCCAGGCCAGCGAAGTGGTGCAGATCGGCGGCTTCCAGTTCGATAATGCCGCGCATCGGGTCAGTCTCGACGGCGAGCCTATCGAGCTACCCAACCGCGAGTACCGGCTGCTGGAGATTCTGGTCGGCCGCCTCGGTCAGGTGGTCGGCAAGGACGAGATCGGCAACGGCCTGTTCGGCTTCGACGACGAAGCCGGCCCGAATGCGATCGAGCTGTACGTCGGTCGCCTGCGGAGAAAGCTGGCCGGCGCACCGCTGCGCATCACCACGGTGCGCGGTGTCGGCTACCTGCTGGAAGCCAGCGATGGCAGCGCCGACGCCGATGGCTGACGCACGCGCTGCGAACGCGGCGCCAGGTTCGCTGCGGCGAACGCTGCTGCTCTACCTCGGTGCGCTGCTGGCGGTGTTCGCGGTGGCGCTGCTGTTCGCCGCGCGCGACTATGGCCAGCGCGCGGCAAACCGTTCCTACGATCACCTGCTGGTGTCTTCGGCGCTGTCCATCGCCGATTCGGTGGCGCTGGTCGACGGCCAGTGGCAGGTCGATCTTCCCTATGCGGCGCTGGACCTGCTGGCGATGGCCCCGGAAGACCGCGTGTTCTATCGGGTGGCCGACAGCCGCGGCAACCTGATCACAGGTTATGGCGATCTGCCGTCGCCGCCGCGCCGTCCGGGCACGCAGCCGCAGCTGTTTGATGCGGCGTACAGCGGCGAGACCGTACGCTTCGTAGTGGTCGGCCGCAGTTTCGCCGCGGCCTCGGCGCAGGGCGAGGTGCAGGTGCAGGTGGGCCAGACCCGGCGTGCGCGCGAAGCCGTCGCGCAGGACATGGTCAATCGCGCACTGCTGGCGATCGGCGTGCTGTCCGGCCTGCTGCTGGCGCTGGTGGCGTTTGGCGTGCACCGCGCGTTCCGCCCACTGGTGCGGGTGGAACGCGAGCTGTCGCGCCGCGAACCGTCCGACCTGAAGCCCCTCGACGCGCGCGTGCCGCGCGAGATGGACCAGATGGTGGCGGCGTTGAACCGCTTCATGGAACGCCTGTCCAGCAGCAACGAGACACTGCGCGCATTCATGGCCGAGGCCGCGCACCAGATGCGCACGCCGTTGGCCGCGCTGCGTGCGCAGGCGCAGCTTGCGCTGGACGACGACGATCCCGAAGACATGCGGCGCAGCCTGCTGGCGATCGAACGCAACGCCACCCACATGAGCCGGTTGCTGAACCAGCTGCTCAGCGATGCCAGCGTGATCCATCGCTCGCACCTGCAGCGCTTTGCGGCGGTGGACCTGGCCGAGACCGTCCACCAGGCCCTGCATGAAGCCCTGCCGCAGGCCGGCCCGGCACCGCGCGTGCAACTTGCGATGACCGCCGAGCCGGTGCAGGTGCACGGCGACGCGCTGCTGCTGCGCGAGGCGATCAAGAACCTGGTCGACAACGCATTGAAGTACGGCGGCGAGGGCCCGTTGCAGATCGCGCTGACCGTGGAAGGCGGTCAGGCGGTGCTGACCATTGCCGACCATGGCGCAGGCATCGCCCCCGCTGATGCCGAACGCGTGTTCGAGCGCTTCGCCCGTGGCGAAGGCGCGCCGTCCGGCGGCGCCGGGCTGGGCCTGGCCATCGTCAAGCGCGTGGTCGACAGCCATGGCGGCCGCATCGACCTCAGCAACCGCCCGCAGGGCGGGCTGATCGCCACCATCCGCCTGCCACGGAGCAGTCCATGATCCGCCTGTTCGCTGCTGCCGTTGCCTTGCTGCTGGCCCTGCCGGTACTGGCCGCGCCCGGCGACGTACGCCGTTTCCCGGCCCAGGCAAAGGCCACTGCGCAGCTGCGCATTCACGGCACCACCGACATCGAAGTGTTCGCGGTGGTGATCGCCGATTACCAGCGCCTGCATCCCGGCACCGAGGTGGTGTACGAGGACATCATCACCCAGGACCTGTACGCGCGTTACCTGCACGACCGCGCCGGGCCGGCATCGCCGGACCTGCTGATCTCCAGCGGCATGGATCTGCAGACCAAGCTGGTCAACGATGGCCACGCGCTGCCACACCGTTCGGCGCAGACCGCTGCACTGCCGGCCTGGGCACAGTGGCGCAACGAGGCCTTCGGCATCAGCTACGAGCCGGTGGTGATGGTCTACAACACCCGCATGTTGCCGGCCGCGAAGGTGCCGCATACGCGTCGGCAACTGCTGGACCGGCTGCGAGCCGAGGGAGCACCGCTGCGCGGCAGGGTCGGCACCTATGACATCGAGCGCAGCAGCGTCGGCTACCTGCTGTCTACCCAGGATGCGCAGCGTGGCAGCATCGCCGGTGCGTTGCTGGGCGCGCTGGGTGACAACGACGTGGTGCGTGAGGAGCGCACAGGCGTGCTGCTGGACAAGGTGGCCAGCGGCCAGTTGTCACTGGTCTACAACGTGCTCGGCTCCTACGCGCAGGCGCGCATCGACGCGGGTGCCCCGCTGGGCATTGTGGAGCCCGAGGACTACACGCTGGTGGTACTGCGCACCGCAGTGATTCCGCGCACCGGCCCGCACCCGGAAGAAGCCCGGCGCTTCCTCGACTACCTGCTGTCGCCACGCGGCCAGCAGGTGCTGTCGCGCGAGGCACGGCTGATGCCGATCGTGACCGGCAACGCGCGCGGCGATGATGCGCCGGGCCGCAGCCGCCGCCCGATCCAGCTGGGTCCGGGCCTGCTGGTGTATCTGGACGCGCTCAAGCGCCGCCAGTTCCTCGATGCCTGGCGCAGCAGCGTGGAGCCGGCAGGGCGCTGAGGCTCCGGCCTGCCCGTACAATGGCCGCATGAGCGAATACACCATCCTGATCGCCGATGACCACCCGCTGCTGCGTTCGGCGGTGGTGCAGTCATTGCGGCAGAGCCTGCCGCTGGCGCAGGTGCGCGAGGTCGCCAGCGCCGAGGCATTGGCCGAAGCACTCGACGCACACCCGGATGTGGACCTGGTGCTGCTCGACCTGACCATGCCAGGCGCGCACGGTTTTTCCGCGCTGCTGCACGTGCGTGGCTCGCATCCGGACATCCCGGTGGTGATCCTCTCGTCCAACGACCATCCGCGGGTGATCCGCCGTGCCCAGCAGTTCGGCGCGGCCGGGTTCATCCCGAAGTCGGCCCCGGCCGAGACCATCGGCGAGGCCGTGCAGGCGGTGCTCGATGGTGGCCTGTGGTTCCCGGCGATGGCCGCCGAGCGTTCGGAGGCCGATGCACTGCTGGCCAGCCGCCTGGCGCAGCTGACCCCGCAGCAGTTCCGCGTGCTGCTGTGCCTGGCCGATGGCCTGCTCAACAAGCAGATCGCCTACGAGCTGGGTCTGGCCGAGAACACGGTGAAGGTGCACGTCACTGCAATCCTGAAGAAGCTCGAATGCCATAGCCGCACACAGGCCGCGGTGCTGGTGAAGGCGCTGGAGCCGGAAGGCGACCCGCGGGCAGGGATGGACGGCTGACCTGGGCAGGGCACTTGGCTCCCGGCGAGAGCATTCTGAGCTGCTCGAAACAACTGCGCAAACGCGAAAATGGAGTCTGGCGCGTCAGTTGCCGCTGATCGAACTCATCTCCGGGTCGGTCGAGAAGATGAACCTGTTCTCGTATCCCATCCAGTAATGCTCAGACGCTTCGGCATAGCTGTAAGTGGGAGAGGATGCATCTGACGCAAACCTGCGACCCCACGCCTCATGATCCGCGCTGCTTCGGGTCCGGGCGATACCGATGCAGATGCTAAGGCCACACGAAAAGCGTTCAAGTACACCTTCTTGACCCATTGCACGTTCAAGTGATGATCGATAGTGCCGGGTCAGGTCCTGCGCCTCGGGGCTGGAAGCCGCATCCTGTGTAATGCGGTTGATCGCATCCGACATGTTTCTGCTTGACTGCAGGAGGTCCTCGGCGGCCAGGATCGAGATGCCGTCCTTGAACATGAGTGCGGATTCTGACCGAAGCAGCGCGAGCGACGATGCTGCGCGATGCGTGGACGCTGTCGGAACGCCGGGGTTCGGTGAGGTGTCCGCGTTCGATATGGCTGGAGAAACCTGTGCTTCTGTCGCGGCCCTCCTGAGGCTGACGTCCGGATCTGGTGTGCTGTCAGCGATGCATCCCGCGCAGCACAGGCAGAAGAGCATTGCTGTGATTCGATGGAGGTATCGGAGGGGGGCGATGGATAGGTGATGGCAGGGCATGCTGGATCCTTGGCCGTAGGCTGTGGCTGTCTTCAGTACGATCCGCCGATCAGCCGAACGTTGAAATCTACTGATCCTCAGCAGCGCCGGTCAGTCAGGAGACTGCTCTCTCTCCACTCGGAATTTCTCCATGCTCTACGCAATGACGCGGCGCATCCATTTCCTTCTTGGCCATGGCTGTCGCGCGAAGAGGTTTGGGGATTCGGTACGGAATCAACGAGGAGCAACGCCAGCCGTGCGCCGGCAACGCGACGCCCGCGTGGCGGAGCCGTCCTACCCGCGATGCCGCAACAGCATCTGCGTCATCAATGCCCGCAACGCGGGCGGCCGCACCGGCTTGAGCAGGAAGCCCCAGCCGTTCTCGGCAGCATGCGCTTTCAGTGCCTCGTCACGCTCGGCGGTCACCAGGATCACCGGCGGGCGCGCCTTCCACAGCGTGCACAGCGTTTCATACAGGTCCGGTCCGTGCCATTGCCCCATGCGCACGTCCAGCAGCAGCAACTGCGGTGCGTTCAATGCACTGGCGATTTCCAGTGCCCCCTGCGGACCGTCGGCAAGTTCCACCTGGCAACCCCAGCGCTCCAGCAGCGCACGGGTCGCCGCACAGACGTGTGGATCATCGTCGATGCTCCACACCCGGCACTTTCGCAGTGAGCTGTCGTCGGAGGGTTCGCTTGCGATGACCGGCGCTGCGGCAGGTGCGATCACATCGTCGGCGCGCCCGAGTACTACGCTCACGGCGAAGACGCTGCCCTTGCCCAGTGTAGAGCGCAGGCTGATGCGGTGGCCGAGCAGGCGGCCGATGCGTTCGACGATGGCCAGGCCCAGGCCGGCGCCACGTTCCTGTTCCACGCCGTCGTTCAGCCGGCGGAACTCCTCGAAAATCTCACCCTGCAGGCTTTCCGGAATGCCCGGGCCCTGGTCATGCACTTCGATGCGCAGTTGATCGCCTGCACGCCGGCAGCCGATCAGCACGCGCCCACGTGGGGTGTAGCGCAACGCGTTGGACAGAAAATTCTGCAGGATCCGCCGCAGCAGGGCTTCGTCGCTGACCACCACTGCGCGGGTATCCACCCAGTCAAGCTGCAGGGCACGGCTCTGGGCGGCGATGCCGAACTCGCGCGCCAGCGTCTCCAGCAGCGGAGAAAGTGCGAACGTGCGTACGCGGATCTGCAACGATCCTGATTCCAATCGCGAGATATCCAGCAGGCTGTTGAGGATCGCGTCCTGCGCGGCCAGCGCAGCGTCGATGTGGTCGCTGGTCTGCTGCTGCGCCGGATCACTCAGTTTGCCGCGCAGCACCGAGACGAACATGCGTGCAGCGTTGAGTGGCTGCAGCAGGTCGTGCACGGCCGAGGCGACGAAGCGGGTCTTGTAGCGGTTGGCCTGTTCGGCTTCGCGGCGTGCTTCGTCCAGGTCACGGGTGCGCTCGGCGATGCGGTGCTCCAGCGCATCGGCCAGCGAACGCAGTTCGCGCGCGGCGTTCTTGTAGCTGGTGATGTCGGCATAGCTGGTGACGAAACCGCCGTCGGGCAGCGGATTGCCGCGGATCTCCAGCACCGTGCCGTCGTCCTTCTCGCTTTCGCGCATGTGCGGGCGACCGCTGCGCAGGTGGTTCAGGCGACGCTCGATGGCCTCGTCCACCGGGCCGGGACCGAGCAGGCCACGGCGTGCATTGAAACGGAACAGTTCCTCGATCGGCCGGCCGACGCGAACCAGGTCTGCCGGGAACCGGAACAGTTCCAGATAGCGCGCATTCCATGCCACCAGCCGCAGCTCGCGGTCGATCACCACCACGCCCTGCGGCAGATGCGCCAGGCTGCGGCTGAGGCCGCTGTCAGCGTCAGTTGCGGCCTGCAGCAGGCCATCCTGTGCGGTGCGCAGTTCCTGTGCATGCTGCTTGAGCAGGGTTTCGAGTTCGCGGCGGCTGCGCAGGCGGTGTTTGGCCAGGCGCCGGCGCTGCTGAACGAACAGCACCAGGAAGCCCAGCGCCAGCCATGCAGCGCCACCGGTGAGTGCCGCGGCGCGGCCGGCGCCGGTGGCGGCACTGGCATCGTGCAGCAGGTGCAGGTTCCAGCCTTCGGCGGGCAGTGGCAGGCTCTGCCACAGCATCGGCTGCGGCAACGTCGGGTCCAGCAGGCGCACCATGCGGCCGTCATCGGCCAGCACGTCTTCGGTACGCGCACGCAGTGGTTGCAATGCGCGGTCGGCGTACTGGCGGGCATCGAGCATCTCGCGGCGCTCGTCGGCGCCCAGCGGGCGCAGCAGCCGGTAGCGCCAGCTGTCACGGTTGGCCAGGAACACCACGTCGTGGTCGTCGCTGGCCAGCACCACATCGGGGCTGCTCAACCATTCCTGTTCCAGCGCCGACAGCTCGACCTTGATCACCACCACGCCCAGCCGCTGGCCATCTTCCTCGATGGCCTGCGACAGGTAGTAACCGGGCACGCCGGTGGTCATGCCGATGCCGTAGAAGCGGCCGCGGCCCTGCGCCAGTGCCTGGCGGTAGTAAGGGCGGTAGCTGTAGTTCTCGCCGACATTGGTGGTCGGCTGGTCCCAGTTGCTGGCTGCCACTGCCACGCCGTCGTGGCCCACCAGGGTCAGGGTCGAGGCGCGGGTAACTTCATTGGCGCGTTGCAGCTTGAGGTTCAGCCGCTGCCGTTCGGCAGGCGAGGGCGGTACGCGCAGGGCGTGCAGGAGATCCGGATCCAGTGCCAGCACCTGCGGCAACGTGCCGAAGCGGTCGATGCGCTGCTGCAGGCCCTGTCCATACAGCTGCAGCTGGCGTTGCACCTGGCTGCTTTCCTCGCCGAGGGCGCGCCGCCAGGCGTAGTGGCCGGCGGCGACGGCGCACAGCACGGTGCCACCGACCATCACCAGGATGGTCAGCAACAGCATGCGGTGGCGGCTGAGCCAGTACATGGCGGCAGTCTACGCAGGGCCGGCGGGCGTGGCGTGCACGCCCGCCGGGATCTGACGTGGAAGGGGTCAGAAGTGCATCTGCGCGCGCAGTTCGAAGATCTCCGGCGTGCTGTGCACGCCACGACGGCTGGCGTCGACCTTGACGTAGTTGGCCTGGAACTTGAAGTGGCTGGTCAGGTACCAGTTCGCACCCAGGGTCAGGTCGTGCTGGCGTCCGCCGAGGATGCTGCCATCGTCGAGGTCCAGGCGGCTGTAGCGGGCCACCAGTTCCACCGCGCCGTAGTCGTGCGCCGGCTTGATGTTGGCCACGGCACCTGCGTTGTACGGGCGCGATTCGCCGGTCAACACCCAGCTGGCCATCGCGTACTGGCCGCTGCCGGTGTAGTCGGGCTTGCCATCATGGCGGGTGACCGTGGCGCGCAGGGCTTCGGCCTGCAGCGAGAACGGGCCGCGGATCCAGATGCCTTCCAGGCCGGTGCGGCGGATCTGGTCGGCGGTGACCAGCGCGCCGGAATCGACATAGCGGATGTCGGTCAGGCCGGCCTCCGGGCGTGCGCGCAGGCGCGCGCTGGCCTCGTGGTGCACGTCGCGGCCATCGCTGTAGCCACGCGGATTTTCCTGCGAGTAGGCCAGGCCCAGGTGGATTACATCACCCGGCGCCTTCACCGGGGTCCACACCGCACGCACGGCCTGGGTGGTGCCGGGGTTGTCACCCTGCAGGTCCTTGCCGCCATAGGCGCCAGCCTGCAGCAGGTACTGCGGGCGCTCCAGCACCCATTCCACACCCGTGCGGCGGCCGGCGTAGAAGGCCTGCACGGGCAGTGCGGTTTCCAGGAAGCTGCCGGCGCGCGAAGACGTGTTCGCGTCCAGGCCAACCGGGGTCTTCATGTAGCCGAAGCGGAAGCGGCCGATGTCGCGGCCGAAGAAGGCCTTGCTTTCGAAGCGCACGAACACGTCCAGCCAGGTGTCGGACTGGAAGTCGTAGTAGACCATCGCGTCGTAGACGCCCTTCTTCTTCAGCGTCGCGCCGAACTCCTTGCGGCGCACGGCGTCATCGTCCTCAAGGCCGCTGCCCGAGGAAAAATCGTTGTAGTCGTAGGCGATGTTGGCGGTCGCGGCCAATTCGGTGCCGTCGCCGAAGGCGTACCTGGTCGGCCAGTTGTCGAAATCGGCAGCCGAAGCGAAGGCGGGAAGCGCGGCCAGCGACAGGGCCAGCAAGGTGGGAATCGGGCGCATTAGGTGCGGCTCTCTCAGATTGCGTGTGGACAGGACAACAACGGCCGCAAGGGCCGGAACTTTCGCAATGACGCGCCCGGCCGTTCAGCCCGGGCCACCGGCCTCCCCGTGATCGGGCGGTGCGGCGCCAGTGTAGGCATCGCGGCCACCTGAACCGGGGGGCTAGTACCAATAGGTTATCTGCGCCAGCGTGCCCGGCGCGTACAAAGGCGTCCATTGGTCGCACCCCCTGCGCGTGCAGCACAGGGCCTGCGATCAGTTTCCACGGTTACGGTTCCCGTGCAGTCCCGGGGCCGTACGTGCCTGAAAACGCCCCTTCCGGAGTCCGCCATGCACATCCCGACCGCAGCACCGGTGCCTGCAAAGCCGTTGCCGATCTATCGCCAGCTGTACTTCCAGGTGATCGTGGCGATCGTCCTGGGCGCCATCCTCGGCCACTACGAGCCGTTGATCGGCGAGAAGATGAAACCGCTAGGCGATGCCTTCATCAACCTGGTGAAGATGATCATCGCGCCGGTGATCTTCCTGACCATCGTCACCGGCATCGCCGGCATGACCCACCTGCGCACGGTGGGCCGCGTGTTCGCCAAGGCGATGGCGTACTTCCTGTTCTTCTCCACGCTGGCACTGATCGTCGGCATGATCGTGGCGCACGTGGTGCAGCCCGGCGCCGGCATGAACATCAACCCGGCCGAGCTGGATCAGACCGCGGTGCACAGCTACGTCGAGAAGTCGCATGACCTGACCCTGGTCGGCTTCCTGATGGACATCATCCCGAAGACGCTGCTCAGCGCGTTCGTCGATGGCAACATCCTGCAGGTGCTGTTCGTGGCCGTGCTGTTCGGCATCGCGCTGGCATCGGTGGGCGAGAAGGGCAAGCCGATCGTGAACTTCCTGGAGGCGCTGGTCGCCCCGGTGTTCAAGCTGGTGCACATCCTGATGAAGGCCGCCCCGATCGGTGCCTTCGGCGCAATCGCCTTCACCATCGGCAAGTACGGCGTCGGCTCGCTGATCAACCTGGCCTGGCTGGTGGGCTCGTTCTACCTCACCGCGTTCCTGTTCGTGGCGGTGATCCTGGGCCTGGTCTGCCGCCTGTGTGGCTTCTCGGTGTTCAAGCTTGCGCGTTACCTGAAGGCCGAACTGCTGCTGGTGCTGGGTACCTCCTCGTCGGAGTCGGCGCTGCCGTCGCTGATGGAGAAGATGGAACGCGCCGGGTGCAGCAAGTCGGTGGTGGGCCTGGTGGTCCCGACCGGCTATTCGTTCAACCTGGACGGAACCAACATCTACATGACCCTGGCCGCGCTGTTCATCGCCCAGGCCACCAACACCGAACTGACCCTGGGCCACCAGATCGCCCTGCTGCTGGTCGCCATGCTCAGCTCCAAGGGTGCCGCTGGCGTTACCGGCGCCGGCTTCATCACCCTGGCCGCGACCCTGGCGGTGGTGCCGGAAGTGCCGGTGGCTGGCATGGCGCTGATCCTGGGCGTGGACCGCTTCATGAGCGAATGCCGCTCGCTGACCAACTTCATCGGCAATGCCGTGGCCACGGTAGTGGTCTCGCGCTGGGAGGGTGCGCTGGACCGCAACCGCCTGCAGCTGGCGCTGGATGGCCGCGAAAGCGAACTGCCGCCGCTGATCGATGCCGTGCCCGAGGCGCTGCCGGCCAGGGGCTGATCCAGGTGTGTGGTACCGCGGGGCCGATCACGACAGTGGTACGGCCCCGCGGCGTTTCAGGGCGTCCCATGGCTGTCATGGCAGACGCCGAAGCTGGTATCCCGGTACCGTCGCATACGGCACGGAATTGTGCGGTCGCAGCATGCCTGCGACAGGATAGCGACAGGTCCAGACGCTCCAACGGGGGTATCATCCCCTGTCCCTTCTGCCCATTCATGTAACCCACATCGATGTCCAACGAAGATTTCAAACAGGCCGCCCTCGATTACCACCGGATGTCCCCGCCGGGAAAGATCAAGGTTTCCGCTACCAAGCCCATGCTGACCCAGCGCGACCTGTCGCTGGCGTATTCGCCGGGCGTGGCGTACGCCTGTGAAGCGATCAAGGCCGACCCGCAGCAGGCCAGCGAGCTGACCGCCCGCGGCAACCTGGTGGCGGTGATCTCCAACGGCACCGCGGTGCTGGGCCTGGGCAACATCGGCGCGCTGGCCGGCAAGCCGGTGATGGAAGGCAAGGGCGTGCTGTTCCAGAAGTTCGCCGGCATCGATGTGTTCGACATCGAAGTGGATGAAACCGACCCGGACAAGCTGGTCGACATCATCGCCTCGCTGGAACCGACCTTCGGTGGCATCAACCTGGAAGACATCAAGGCGCCGGAATGCTTCGTGGTCGAGCGCAAGCTCCGCGAGCGCATGAAGATTCCGGTGTTCCATGACGACCAGCACGGCACGGCGATCATCGTCGGCGCGGCCGTGCTCAACGCCATGGCGATCACCGGCAAGAAGATCGAGGAAGTGAAGCTGGCGACCACGGGCATGGGCGCGGCCGGCATTTCCTGCGTGAACATGCTGGTGCAGCTGGGCCTGAAGCCGGAGAACATCCTGGCCTTCGATCGCGAGGGCGTGATCCACACCGGTCGTACCGACCTGGACCCGGAAAAGCAGCGCTATGCGCGTGACACCGACAAGCGCACCCTGGCCGAGATCGTCGACGGCGCGGACATTTTCCTGGGCCTGTCGGCCCCGGGCATCCTGACCGCCGAGATGGTCAAGACCATGGCGCCGGACCCGGTGATCTTCGCGCTGGCCAACCCGACCCCGGAAATCATGCCGGAGGTGGCGCGCGCCGCGCGTCCGGACGCGATCATCGGCACCGGCCGTTCGGACTACCCGAACCAGGTCAACAACGTGCTGTGCTTCCCGTACCTGTTCCGTGGTGCGCTGGACGTGGGCGCGACCGCGATCAACGAGGAAATGAAGATCGCCTGCGTGCGCGCCATCGCCGCGCTGGCGCGCCGTGCGGCCACCGACATGGGTTCGGCCTATGGTGGCGAGACGCCGAGCTTCGGCCGTGAATACCTGATCCCGCGCCCGTTCGACCGCCGCCTGCTGGTGGAGCTGTCGGCCGCTGTGGCCCAGGCCGCGATGGATTCGGGCGTGGCCTCGCGCCCGATCGCCGACATGGGTGCCTACCGCGACAAGCTTGCCCAGTTCGTCTACCGCACCAGCCTGATGATGAAGCCGGTCTACGACCGCGCGCGCAGCGACAAGCAGCGCGTGGTGTATGCCGAAGGCGAAGAGGAAGTGGTGCTGCAGGCGGTGCAGAACGTGGTCGATGACGGCCTGGCGCACCCGATCCTGATCGGCCGCCCGGAAGTGATCGAATCGCGCATCGAGCGCCTCGGCCTGCGCCTGAAGATCGGCGAGAACGTTGAAGTCA
This sequence comes from Stenotrophomonas sp. GD03819, assembly GCF_029841665.1. NCBI lineage: Bacteria > Pseudomonadati > Pseudomonadota > Gammaproteobacteria > Lysobacterales > Lysobacteraceae > Stenotrophomonas > Stenotrophomonas sp. GD03819. The sequence goes on along the minus strand of NZ_JAOCEW010000023.1, from coordinate 33,934 downwards.
CCAACATCAACGACGACCCGCGCTTCAACGAATACTGGCAGTACTACCACGGCCTGACCGGCCGCCGTGGCGTGACTGTGGCCGCGGCGAAGAACCTGATGCGTTCGCGCCCGACCCTGATCGCGGCGGTGATGGTGGCCCGTGGCGAAGCCGATGCGATGCTGACCGGCATCGTCGGCCGCTTCCACAAGAAGCTGGGCTACGTGCGCAGCGTGCTGCCGCTGGAGCCGAAGGTCACCTCGACCTCGGCGATGACCGGCGTGATCAACCAGCAGGGCGTGTTCTTCTTCGTGGACACCCACGTGCAGGAAGACCCGACCGCCGAGCAGCTGTGCGAAGCGACCCTGCAGGCGGCCTACCGCATGAAGCTGTTCGGCATCGAGCCGAAGGTGGCGCTGCTGTCGCACTCCAACTTCGGCAGCCATGATTCGAAGGATGCACTGAAGATGCGCCAGGTGCGCGAGCTGCTGCTCAAGCGCAACCCGCGTCTGAACGTGGACGGCGAAATGCAGGGCGACACCGCATGGGATGAAGCGCTGCGGCAGAAGCTGCTGCCGGGCTCGACCCTGCAGGGCCGCGCCAACCTGTTCGTGCTGCCGAACCTGGAAGCGGCCAACATCGCCTACAACCTGGTACGCGTGTTCACCGACGGCGTGGCGATCGGTCCGATCCTGATGGGCGTGAACAAGCCGGTGCACATCCTGACCACCAGCGCGACCTCGCGCCGGATCCTGAACATGACCGCCATTGCGGCGGTCGATGCGCAGATCCGCAAGCAGATCGAAGCAGAGAAGAAGGCGTAAGCCTTCGTTCCGCTGCGATCTGCAGAAACGCGCCCTTCGGGGCGCGTTTCGTTTCCGCCCAGCGGAAACCGGATCGGGTAGCGCCGGGCCATGCCCGGCGAGCGCGCAGCGCGGCGCTTCTCGCATTCCGCCGGGCATGGCCCGGCGCTACCCGATGAATTGCAGTCCGGCGGTCATTTCCCTGCAACGCCGCTGCGGCCCAATACGCCCACGCGGCCTGGCCGTGGGAAGGGACCGGACCGGCCTTCCCACCCTGGGCCCGACCAACTTTCCATGGGCGAGGGTGTCATGCGCAATCGAGTGACGCGGCGGTACTTCCAGCAGTTGTTCGCGCTGTACGCCGGCTTCGTGCAGTCGCGCTGAGGCCGCGATGCGGTAGCGCCGGGCACTGCCCGGCGAACGTAAAGTGCGTGGGCGCTCAGTGCCGCTTGCCGCGGCGTGCAGGGGCCGGCGGCGGTGCATCCGAACGCGGCTTGGCGTACTGCGCCCACAGCGCTGGCAGGGCCTTGCCGGTGTGCTTCTGCCACAGCGTCGGTGCATAGCGGCCGTCGCGCAGGGCCTTGTCCAGTGCGAGCACCAGTCCCGGGTGTTCGGCGTCGGCCCACTTCAGGAACGCACCGGTCACCCGGTAGCCATTGTCGAAGTTCTGTCCCTTCTCGACCTTGCCCGGCAGTGCCCAGCCCGCGGCGGCATTGTCCATGCCGTAGCGGTCGCGTGCGTAGTCGGCGATGCCTTCCACCAGCCAGCCCGGTACCCGCGCGTCGCCGTAGCCCGGATAGCCCTGCACGATGTGCATGGCCTCATGGGTGACCAGGTCGATGTCGTTCGGGTGTTGCGCCAGCCACCCCGGGTTGATGGTGATCGTCGCTGCGTGGTCCTTGTCGCCGACGAAGGCGATGCCGGTGTAGGCCGGATCGATCACGATGCGCACCATCGACGGCGCCGCCGGATGGAAGTCCGCACGTTCGCGCAGATAGGCGAAGAAGAACGTATCGATCACACGCTTGCGCTGCGGCGCGGCCAGCGCGCCACGGGCGTCCTGGTAGTTCAGCGTCACACCGTCGCGGGTCAGCTGCGTATCGAACGCCTGGGTCTGGCCGAAACTGGAGAAGGACAGGGCAACAAGGGCCAAGGGCAGAAGACGGAAGCGCATGCCGCTCATTGTACGGTGCCGGCCGCCAGCAGTTCGATCTCCGCCAGCGGCAGCCGTGCCGGTGCCGCCAGGCGCAGGCGGTACTCGCTGTAACGACCGGGTTTGGCGATCCGGAATGGACGGGTCTGGCGGGCGGATTCGAAGTCTTCGCCGCTGCGCTGGTCGAGCACGGCCCAGCTGCCGCTGCCGTTGCGCGCTTCCAGCGTCCACTCACCGCCCTGGATGCGGCCGTCGCCGCTGGTCAGCGTGTACATCGTCGGGGTGCCCTCGGCCAGGCCGGTCAGCGCGATGGTTGCGCCGCTACCCAGGCCCACCGTCGTGCCGGCATCGTCATCGAGCAGCGCGGGCAGGGCACGGCCATCGGCCAGCGTCGCCTTGGTGCCGCTGCCGAGCAGGTCGTGCAGCAGCTGGGGGCCCTGGCCGCGCGGGGTCAACGAGCGCGGCACATCGTCCACGCCACTGCCCCAGCGCGAGGGACGGGGGCCCATCACGAAGTCGAGGGTCGCGCCCTTGGCGATCAGGTCGTGCGGCACCCAGGTCTTCGTCCACGGCGTACCGTTGATCTTCAGCGACTGCACGTAGACGTTCTCACGCGAGTTGTTGGCCGCGTTCACGGTCAGCACCGCGCCACCCTGCAGTTCCACCCGCGCGTGACGGAATGCCGGCGAACCGATCACGTACTCCGGGGCGCCCATGCGCAGCGGGTACAGGCCCAGCGAGGCCAGCACGTACCACGCCGAGGTCTCGCCATTGTCCTCATCGCCCGGGTAGCCCTGGCCGATCTCGCTGCCGACGTACAGCCGCGACAGGATCTCGCGCACATGCTGCTGGGTCTTCCACGGCTGCCCGGCGTACAGGTACATCCACGGGATGTGGTGTGCCGGCTGGTTGCTGTGCGCATACATGCCCATGCGCACGTCGCGCGCTTCGGTCATCTCGTGGATGGTGCCGCCGTAGGAACCGGCCAGTGCCGGGTCCGCGGTTTCCGGTGTGGCGAAGAAGGTATCCAGCTTCGCCGCCAGCTTTTCGCGGCCTCCGTACAGCGCCGCCAGGCCCTCGCCGTCGTGCGCGGCGGTGAACGCGAACGTCCAGCCGTTGGATTCGGTGTAGTCGTGACCCCACACGCGCGGGTCGTAGGCCTTGGCGTCCACGCGCCAGCGCCCATCGGCCTTGCGGCCCTGGAAGAAGCCTGCGTCCGGGTCGAACATCGTCGCGTAGCTGGCGGCGCGGTGGCGGAAGTAGTCGGCCTCGGTGCTGTAGCGTTCGCGTGCGGCGGGCGAGGTCGCGCGCTTGGCCAGGGCGTCGGCCATGTTGGCGATGCCGAAGTCATTGAGTGCACCTTCCATCGTCCACGACATGCCTTCGTGCACGTCGGCGCTGGCATAGCCACGGAAGGTCGAGCGGTCCATGCCCTTGCGGCCGACGTGGCGGTCAGGCGGGACTACGGTCGCGTTCTTCAGCGCGGCCGCGTAGGCCTCTGCCGGATCGAAGCCGCCGACGCCTTTCAGCCACGCGTCTGCAAATGCCACGTCCGAGCTGGTACCGACCATCAGGTCGGCGTAACCCGGCGACGACCAGCGCGCGATCCAGCCGCCGGCGCGGTACTGCTCGATGAAGCCCTGCACCAGCTGGCCGGCATCGTCGGGCGTGAACAGCGCATAGGCCGGCCAGGTGGTGCGGAAGGTGTCCCAGAAGCCGTTGTTGACGAATACCTTGCCGTCGCGCACGGCGGCGTAGCTGCGGGTCGCGCTGCCCTCGGTGTTGTCATCGCTGGCGCTGGCCTGGTTGGCGTAGCGCCACTCCGGTGCGGCGGCGCTGCCCACGTTCTCATGGCCGGAATTCGGGTACAGGAACAGCCGGTACAGGCTGGAATACAGCGTGGTCTTCTGGTCGTCGCTGGCATCGCCGATGTCGAAGCGGGCCAGGCGTGCGTCCCATGCATCCTGCGCACGGCCGGACACGCTTTCCAGCGTGTCGGCCGCGGCGATTTCCAGTGCCAGGTTGTGCCGCGCCTGCTCCACCGAGATCAACGAGGTGGCGATGCGCATGGTCACCCGCCGGTCGCTGCCCGCATCGAACTTGATGTAACCGGTCGGGCGACCGGTGTCGAGGCGCCCACTGCTGCGCCAGGGCTTGTCGAAGCGGGCCACCACGTACATGCGGCTGGCGCCGTTGGACAGGCCACTGCGCGTGTCGGTATAGCCGGACAGCGTCTGCGTGGCGGCGTCCAGAGTCAGGCCACCGCGTGCATCGACATTGTCGAACAGCAGGTTGGCGTCGCCGCCCTCGGGGAAATCGAAGCGGAACAGCGCCGCATGATCGGTCGGCGCGATGGCGGCGGCGATGCCGTTGTCGAAGCGCACGTCGTAGCGGTAAGGGCGGGCGCTCTCGTGGCTGCGATCGAACGACAGCGCGCGCTTGCGGCGGTCGGCCTCCGGCACGCCACGGCTGGCCGAGGGCATCACCTGGAAGGTCTGGCGGTCGCCCATCCACGGGCTGGGCTGATGGCTCAGCGCAAGCGCCTGCAGTTGCGGGCGGTTCTGTGCGTCGTTCTGTTCGTTCCAGCGGTACAGCCAGTTCAGTGCGCCGGCATCGGTCACCGGAGTCCAGAAGTTGAAGCCGTGGGGTACCGCCGTGGCCGGGAAATTGTTGCCGCGCGAGAAGGTGCCGTTGGCCTGGGTGCCACGGGTGGTCAGCACCCAGTCGGAGACGCGTTGCGGCTGTTGTCGCGGCTGAGCATCCAGGCGCACGTCGTCGATCCAGCCGGCGACCGGTGCACCGTCGGCACTCGCCACCTCCAGTTCGATCGCCACCACGCGGCGACCGTTCAGCGCGGGCACGTCGCCCAGTCGCACCGCCTTGCGTGCCCATTGCTGCGGATACAGCGTCTTCGACACGCCCTGCGCGTGTGCGCCAAGGGCTATACCGTGCTGGTCGCGTGCCGCGCCGGCCGAAACGCGGCTGCCATCGTCCAGCAGCAGGTCCAGTGACACATAGGTCGAGGCCACGGTGTCCTTGCCGACGATCTCCGGCAGCACCAGCCACGACAGGGTGGTATCGGCCTCGATCGGCAGATCTGTCTTGAACAGCTCGCGCCGCGCGCTGCCGCCTTCGCTGCTGTAGCGCAGTGCATGCAGGCCGCTGTAGCCCACATTGCGCTTGGCGGCGTAAGGCGCCGCAGGGCCGTTGCCGATCGTGACCTGCAGTGCACCCGCGGCCTGCGACGGGGCAGGTTCGCCGGGCTCGAACGAGGTCTGCAGTCCCTGTGCCAACACCGGCATCGCGGTAGTCGCACAGGCCAGGGCCAGGGCGAGCGGAAGCAGGGCGCGGCGTGGATCGGACAGGGTCATGCAAGGGTCTCCCGGAAGGGCAGGCGGCGGGCAGAACCCGCATCGGCGGACACCACGGACAGCATCGCTCCTCCCGCCGGGATGGCAGTGGAAGAAGCGATGCCGGTCCGGTGGGGGCGGGCCATGCGATCGGGTCGGATTGGGGCAGGCCGGTTCACGACCTGGCCCGATCCTGCAACAGCCGTGGCAACCTGACAAGTGCCATTTAGTTCGATCCAAATGCGGGAAATATCGTTGTCGGTGGTTTCCCGGCGTGAACCTGCAGGATTGGTCGGGAATTTCCACCGGCACCCCATCCCGAGGTGGCATGCAAGGTCGCAGGGAATCGGCCCGGTACGCGTAAAGACCCGTTGCGGCGCAATGTCGGGGCGGCCCGGATGCTAGAATCACAGGCCTCGCAACCCGTTCATCGACATCCGCCATGAGCCATACCGCCACTGCGCCCGCCAACGCCGAGAAGCGCTACACCGTGCACCGCAGCGATCTGCCGCTGAGCTGCCCGACCCCGGAAATGGCGCTGTGGAACTCGCATCCGCGCGTGTACCTGCCGATCGAAGACGAGCCCAACGGCGAAGCGCAGTGCCCGTACTGCGGTTCCGTGTTCGTGCTGGCCGACTAAGCGGCCGCCCCTTCGATGCGCCGATTGACCGTGGTGCAGTTGCTGCCGGCGCTGCACTCCGGCGGCGTCGAGCGTTCGACCCTGGAAATCGCTGCGGCCCTGGTCGCCGCCGGCCATCGCGCGTTGGTAGTGTCGGCTGGCGGCCGCCTGGTGCAGCCGCTGCTCGATAGCGGTGCCGAGCACCTCACTCTGGACATCGGCCGCAAGTCGCTGCTGACCCTGCGCCATCTGCCGACCCTGCGCCGACTGTTCGCCGAGGTTGGCGCGGACGTCGTGCATGCCCGCTCGCGGCTGCCGGCCTGGCTGGGGTTGTACGCCATCCGCGCCATGCCCACCGCACAGCGCCCGCACTGGGTGACCACCGTGCATGGATTGAATTCGCCCAGCCGCTACAGCGCAGTGATGACCAGCGGTGAACGCGTGATCTGCGTGTCCAACAGCGTGCGCGACTACGTGCAGCGGCACTATCCGACAGTTCCCGAAGCGCGGCTGCAGGTGATTCCGCGCGGCGTCGATGTCGCACAGTTTCCGCGCGTGGCCCGCGCCGACCGCCGGCCACGACTGGCGCTGGCAGCCGACTACCCGTGGCTGGCACAGGTTGAGGGCCCGCTGCTGCTGCTGCCGGGGCGGGGCACCCGGCTGAAGGGACATGCTCATGCGCTGCAGTTGCTGGCGGATGTACGCGCCGCCGGTGTGCCAGCACAGCTGTGGATGCTGGGCACCGATGAACCGGGCCGTGAAGCCTACGTGGCCGACCTGCGCCGGCAGGCCGCTGCTTTGGGCGTGACCGACGCCGTGCAGATCAGCACACCGACCGCGCGCATCGCCCAGGCCTATGCGGCCAGCGATCTGGTGCTGCAGCTGTCGGACAAGCCCGAAGCATTCGGCCGTACTGTGGTCGAGGCGCTGTCGGTGGGCCGCCCGGTGCTGGGCTGGGATCATGGTGGCGTCGGCGAACTGCTGCGGCAGCTGCAGCCCGCTGGCGCGGTGCCGCTGGGCGATGCACGCGCGCTGGGTGAACGTGCGCTGGCCCTGCTGGCGCAGCCGCCGTCCTTGCCGACCCGCATCCCGTTTACCCTGCAGGCCATGCAGCGCGATACCCTCCGCCTCTATGCCGACCTCGCCGGCTGACCCCGCCGTCACCGTGCGCGACGACCGCGCCGGACGCTGGGCGCCCTGGTGGGTGCTGGCGTACGTGGCGATGTGGCCGTTGCCGGGCATCGCCGAAACCATTCTCGGTCTTGGCGCGGTCTACGCCGCCGCGCGCATGGTCATGCGCCGACTGCAGCGTCGTCCGCACCTGTTGAGCACGGCAGCGTGGGCGCTGACCTCGATCCTGTTCCTCGGCTATTGGCTGCCGCAGGCGTTCTCGGCGTTTGATGCGATCGATCCGGCAGCGTCGTGGACGAAGGCGGCCGCCGGCCTGCGCTACCTGCCCTTCATGTGGCTGGTGGCGATCGCGGTGGCCACGCCCGAACGGAGGCGGCTGACCTTCGGTGGCCTGGCGCTGATCACCGGCGCATGGACCCTGGATGCGCTGGTGCAGGCGGTGGCCGGAACCAGCCCGTGGTTCTGGTCGCTTGAGCAGCTGAAGCTTGCGGTGAGTGGTCACGCGTTGTGCCCGGCCACTGAGGCGGCCGTGGTCGATCGCCTCAGTGGGGCACTCGGGCCGTGCAACCTGAAGTTCGGCCAGGTCCTGGCCAGTCTCTCACCGTTCCTGTTGTTGCCGCTGGCGCGTCGCTTTGGCAATCCGGGTTGGGTACTGGCCGCGGCGGCGCTGGGCTGCGTGCTGCTGCTGGCCGGCTCGCGCGCATCGTGGATCACCTTCGCGCTGGTGCTTGCCTACAGCGGCGTGCGCCAGTTCGGCTGGAAACGGTTGGTGCTGCTGGCGCTGGTCGCTGTCCTCGGTGCGGGCGCGCTGACCGCCAGCGTGCCGCAGCTGCGCGAACGCTTCGCGCGAACGGCGTTGGCCTGGGATGGAAGCGAGCGCGGTGTCGACGAGGCACTGTCAGGGCGTGCGCGGATCTGGGACGCCGCGGCCTGCATGATCGAGCAACATCCGCTCAATGGCGTCGGTGCACGCGGCTTCCGCGATGCCTATCCGGCTTGCGTGTCTGGCGACGAACCGGCGGTGTGGGGCGATGCCCCGGCGTTGCATGCCCATCAGATCGTGCTGGAAATCCTGGCGGAAACCGGCGTGCTCGGCCTGCTGCTGTGGTTGGCAGCCGTGGCCCAGGCCTGGCGGGCCTGGCGCTATGCACCGATGGCCGCGCGTGAGCGGGCCCGCCCGGCGATGCTGGCGCTGGCGGTCACCGTGTTCCCGCTCAACACGCATCTGGCGTTCTATTCCGCGTTCTGGGGTGGCCTGACCGTGCTGCTGGCGGCGTTGTTCGCCGGCAGCCTGTTGGCCCACGAATCGGATGAATCTCCGCCGATGCAGTAGTTGCCAACCTTGGTTGGCGCCTCGGGACCGGCCTCGGTTCATCGGCGCCAGCCAAGGTTGGCGACTACCATGAGCACGCCGGCCCTTCCACCGCATCCCGTTATTTGTAGAAATCGCTCCGCCCGCCCGGCTGGCGCTTGAAACGGCGGTGGATCCACAGGTACTGGTCGGGGGCCTCGCGCACCATCTCCTCGATGGCCTGGTTGACCCGCGTGGTATCGGCTTCCACATCCTCGCTGGGAAAGTTCTCCAGCGGCGCGCCGATCTTCAGGAAGTACTTCCCGCCCTCGCGGCGGTGGAAGTAAGGAATCACCGCACAACCGGTCATCCGCGCCAGCTGGTGGGTGGCGGTAATGGTGGATGCGGTATGGCCGAAGAAGGGCACGAACACGGTGTCCTTGCCGCGCATGTCCTGGTCCGGCGCGTACCAGAGGAAGCCGCCCTTCTTCAGGTGGCGCACGGTCGCGCGGATGTCTTCATTGGCGAACATCGCCTTGGCATAGCGCAGGCGGCCGAACTTCACCGCCCACTCGTACACCGGGTTCTTGTGCTTGCGGTACATGCCTGAAAGATCGACGTAGTCGCACAGCAGGCGGCCGCACATCTCCAGGGTCATGAAGTGGCCGGACACCAGCAGCACGCCGCGGCCTTCGGCCTGCATCTGCCGCAGATGCTCGAGGCCTTCGATCTTCACCTGTGGGCGGATGCGGTCGATGCTGCCCCACCAGGCGCGGATGCACTCGAGCACGCCCACGCCCAGCGCGTCGAAGCTGTCGCGCACCAGGCGCTGGCGCCAGGCTTCGTCCTTCTCCGGGAAGCACAACTTCAGGTTGACCTCGGCGGCGCGACGGCGGCTGCCGAGCAGGCGCCAGCTGATCCAGCCGACGCCACGGCCGAGCGCACGCTGCAGCATCCACGGCAGGCGGGCAATGGCGAAGGCGCCGAGCATGGCGGTGAACATCGGCCAGTTGCGGGGATTGCGCAGCGACGGGCGGATGGCGGTGGTGGCATCGGACATGGCGCCATTCTACCAACCCGGCTGCGTGTCTTTCCCGGGGGGCTCCCGTATCCTTGCCGCATGCGTAAAGACCCTGTCGAATGGATCCTGCGCGGCCTGTATTCGGCCGTGCTCTACATCCTGCTGCCGATCACCGTGTACCACCTGGTCTGGCGCGGTTTCCGGGTCCGTGAATACTTCCGGCGCTGGGACGAGCGCTATGCCTCGTATCCGCAGCCGACCGGCCAGCCGCGGGTCTGGCTGCACGCGGTCTCGGTGGGCGAGGTCAACGCCGCCGCGCCACTGGTCAATGCCCTGCGCCAGCAGCGTCCGGACATCCGCTGGGTCATCACCACCATCACCCCGACCGGTTCGGAGCGCGTGCGCGCGCTGTGGGGAGACGCGCTGGACCACGTCTATCTGCCGTACGACGTACCGGGCAGCGTCAACCGCTTCCTCGGCCACTTCCAGCCCAGCCTGGCGCTGATCCTGGAAACCGAGCTGTGGCCGAACATGCTGTTCGGCTGCCGCGACCGCCGCATTCCGGTCTACATCCTCAACGCCCGCCTGTCAGCGCGCTCGCTGCGCGGTTACCGGGTGCTGGCGGCGCTGATCCGCCGTGCGCTGCGCACGGTGACCTGCGTGGCCGCGCAGTCGCAGGACGACGCCGAGCGCTTCGTGCAGCTGGGGGCTGCGCGGGAACAGGTGCAGGCGCTGGGCAACCTCAAGTTCGATATCGCCACGCCGGATGTGCAGGGCTTCGTCGAGCAGTTCCATGCCTGCGTGCCCGCCGGGCGCCCGGTGTGGATCGCGGCCAGTACCCACGATGGTGAGGAGCAGGCGGTGATCGACCTGCATCGGCGCCTGCGCCAGCAGCACCCCGACCTGTTGTTGCTGTGGGCACCGCGGCACCCCGAGCGCTTCCCGAAGGTGGAGGCGCTGGCGCGCGAGCAGGGCTGGAACGTGGCGACCCGTCGCGCGAAGCAATGGCCGGAGGCCGGCACGGATGTTTTCGTCATCGACACCCTGGGTGAGCTGATGCCGTTCTATGCCTGTGCACAGGTCGCCTTCGTCGGCGGCAGCCTGCAGCCGATCGGTGGCCACAATCTGCTGGAACCGGCGGCGATGGGCACTGCCGCTGTGACCGGTCCGCACCTGCACAACTTCGCCGAGATCTCACGGCGCATGCGAGAGGCCGGTGCCTTGCTGATCGGCGAGGACGTGCAGGCGGTAGGTGACCTGCTGCAGCACCTGCTGGACGACGCCCAGGCGCGCGAGGACATGGCCCGTGCCGGTTGCACGCTGGTCAGCAATGGCCGCGGTGCCCTGCAGCGCACGCTGGCGCTGGTCGCGCCACACCTGCCGCCGCCGCGCAGCTGAGCCGGGCAGCAACACCGCCAGGGCGGATGCTACGCGGACCGACTGACGTGATCGACTGCATCAATTCTGCTTAGCAGCCGGATTCCTGTCGCAGCAGGACCGGATGCGTGGCTGCGAACGTGTTTGTGGTCACATCGCGGTGCGCACAGTACGGATTCTGATACCGCCACTTGGCGCACGCTGCCAGCCTCCTGTCGACCGCGCTTGTGCGGATTCAAGAGGGCTTGCGATGGACAGCGATCACCGCCGTGGCCGGCACGCGCTGCTGGGAATGGATCACTTCGCGATGGTGGCGTTGACCCTGCTGCTGGGTGGCAGCGTGGTCGCGCTGGTTGGCCAGTACACCGCCGCCCAGGCGGGGCCGGCCATCGTACTGAGTCTGCTGCTGGCCGCATTGGGCACGGCGCCGATGCTGTATTGCCTGCACGTGCTGAACCAGCAGCGGCCCGCAGCCGATGGCCTGCACGGCCTGCTGCGGGCCGCTTGGGGCACGGCAGCCGCGCGCCTGCTGGGTGCTGCACTGCTGCTGGAACTGGTGATGACCAGCGCCGGCGTGGCGCAGTCCACGGCCGGCCACGCGCGTGCCGTGTTTGCCAGTCGCGGTATTGAAACCGGCAGCGCGCTGCCGGATCCGGTGATGGCCGTCACCAGTCTGCTGGTGTTGGGTGCGTTCGTGCTGCTGCCCCCGCGTCGCATCGCGCTGACGGTCTGCGTGTTGTTGACGGTGAAGATCGGTGTCGGGCTGTTGCTGTTGGCGCTGGCGGTTCGCCACGTGCACTACGCCAACTGGATTCCGTGGCTCCCGGATGCCACCGCGCCCTATCGATTCGGCCCGGGCGGGGTGCTGGCGGCAAGCGTGCCCTTGCTGGGGGTGTTTGCCAGTGTGGGGCTGGCACTGGGATTTCCTGGACGTGGCCGGCAGGCGCGTACGCGATCCCCCTGGCTGCTGGCGGCCGCGCTGCTGCTGGCGATGCTGCTGCTGATCATGCTGGCCGCGTTGCAGGCCGGCCTGGTCGAGTTCCCGGTATTGGCCAGTACGCGGCCGTTGTCGGTGGCATTGCAGGGCCATCCGCAGTTGCAGTGGCTGCTGCCGTTGCTGCCGCTGGCGGGCATGGCCGGGCTGGCAGCACTGCTGCTGGTGCTGTTGTCGCTGGCCGCACACCTGGCAGCGCAGCTCCGGCCTGTGGCCGGTGATGAAGCGCCCGGGTTGCGGACGCGGCTGATACCGGTCACCGTGGTGCTGGCGGCGGCGCTGCTGGCCTTGGGAGCGCCGGTCGGCGCATTGCCGGTGCTGCCGGGTCCAGCAACCCTGCTGGTGATGGCGGCCTTGTGCCCGGCAACACTGCGTGTCCGTGCGCCGATGCCGGGTGCTGCAATGGTGCTTGCGCCCCTGGCCACGGCGTTGTGCGTGCTGGCCGCAGTGGAACGGGCAGGCGCGTGGCCGGGCTGACGGCCGGCAGATCTGCGCCATGCGTGGGTCGGGCCGTACGCGCCGCCCACAAAAAAGCCACCCTCGCGGGTGGCTTCTTGGTTGCCGGCAGGGCGACGACTCAGTGCGTGGTCGTTGCCGGGTTGCCGGCGTCCTGGGTCAGCAGGCGGTTCACGTCCTGCAGCTCGGCCACGTCCAGCGCACCCAGCGACTGGCTCAGCAGCAGACGGTTCTGCAGGAAGGTGTAGCGGGCCTGGGCGTAGTCCAGCTGCGCCGAGAACAGGATGCGCTGGTTCTGGATCACGTCCAGCACGGTACGGGTACCGACTTCCAGGCCAACCTGCGACGCGTCGTATGCACTCTGCGCCGAGACTACCGCAAGGCGGCGGGCCTCCACTTCGCTGATGCCCTGCACCAGGGTCTGGTAGGCATTGCGGGTGTTGCGGTCCAGGGCACGCTTCTGCTGCTCGTAGCCATCCTGGGCGATGTCACGCTGGGCCAGCGCCTGGCGCACGTTGGACTGGGTGGCACCGCCAGCGAAGATCGGCACGCTCAGGGTCAGGCCGATGCTGTTGGTGCGCGCGTCCGGCGACAGCGAGCCGGCGCCGGTGCTGTCACCCCAGGTCGCGGTCTTGCCCCAGCTGCCGCCCAGCGACAGGGTCGGGTAGTGGCCACCACGGGCGGCCTGCACGCCGGCTTCGGCGGCGCTGACCTTCAGTTCCTGCGCCTTCAGCGCCGGATTCTGGGTGGTGGCCTGGTGCACCAGCTCGTCGATGTTGCCGCGGTTGGCCGGCACTTCCGGGCGGAAGTCCGCCGGCAGGCCACGCAGGTTGACCACCGGCTGGCCGGTCAGTTCGGTCAGGGCCTGGTAGTTATCGGCCAGGGTGTTCTGCGCAACGATGGTGTTGGCGCGCGCCTGGTCGTACTGGGCGCGGGCTTCGTGCACGTCGGTGATCGGCGCCAGGCCCACTTCCAGGCGCTTGTCGGCGAAGTCGAACTGCTTCTTCGCGGCCGCTTCGTTGGTCTGTGCGGCGTTCAGCGATTCGATCGCCACCAGCACGTTGAAGTAGGCCGCCGAGGTGCGCACGATCAGGCTGTCGTTGGCCGAATCGAGGGTGAAGTCCGCCGCCTTGCTCAGCTCACGCTGCGAACGCAGGTTGTTGATCTGGGTCCAGTTGAACAGCGTCTGGCTGCCATCGATCGTGTAATTGCGGCGCTTGTTGGTGAACGAGCCGGAGTTGATGTCGGCGTTCGGCTCGCTGCGCGTGCGGTTCAGCGTGGCCTGGCCGTTGATCTGCGGCAGCAGGGCGGCGCGCGCCTGCACGGCGCCTTCCTTGTCGACCAGCCGGGTCGATTCGGCGGCGGACAGCTGCGGATCGCCGTTGCGCGCCATTTCGTAGACCTGCAGCAGGTCGGCGGCATGGGCGGACAACGGCAGCAGGGCAGTGGCCAGCGCAACAGCGAGGGATCGGCGGATCATTGCGGCTTCCTTGGACTCAGAGGTGGAACTGGGGTGCCGGGGCGGCACCGCGCAGGTAATCGATATCGGTCTCGAACAGGGACTCGGTGCTGCCGTCGGCCTTGACCAGCAGGGCCTCCATCGCCGGCGAGCGGCCGTGGATCACGAACAGGCGACCACCCGGACGCAGCCACGAGGCGAACTGTGACGGCACCACGTCGACCGCACCAGTGACACAGATCACGTCAAAGCGGCGTTCGGTCTGCCAGGACAGGGCGTCAGCCACGTCCACGCGGACGTTGGTGCCGAGGCCGGAAGCATCCAGGCGGGCACGCGCGGCGGCGGCCAGTTCCGGGTCGATCTCCAGGCTCAGCACGTCGCGCGCCAGCGCGCCGATGCAGGCTGCCAGGAAGCCGCTGCCGGTGCCGATTTCCAGCACTTCGTCACCCGGCTGCAGATCCAGTGCCTGCAGGGTACGGCCCTCGATGACCGGCTTCATCATCTTCTGGCCATGGCCGATCGGCAGTTCGACATCGGCGTAGGCCAGCGCCCGGTGTGCATCGGCGACAAAGGCCTCGCGCGGCAGGCGGGCCAGGACGTCGAGCACCTTGATGTCCAGCACGTCCCAGGGACGGATCTGCTGTTCCACCATCAGTTCGCGGGCGTGGGCGTAATCAATCGTCATGAGGTTCAAATCCAGCGCAGTGGGCCGGCCATTTTACCGGTGCCGGAGGCCGGCGGCGCGCCCAGAGCATCAGCTGCCGGGTGGCCGGGGTCGCAGTGCCGGAAGTCATCGCGACCTCCGGTTCGTTCAGTTTTGGTTATTCAGCCGTCCCGGCCCCTCGCGGCGCATAAGCGCGCAGGAAGAAGTCGATGCTGGCGGTCACATGGGCAAGAGGGTCGCACTCCACCGGTGACAGTGGCATGCCGCACATCATATGCATGTGCACTTCGCCCTTGACCAGGGTCAGGAACTGCTCGCCAGCCAGCGAATAGTCGGTGATGTCCAGTTCGCCGCGCTCGGCGCGTGCCCGCAGGAAGTCAGCCAGGGCCTCGCAGGTGCGCTCCGGGCCTGCCTTCCAGAACAGCTCGCGCAGGCGTTCATCGGTCTCCGGCGCCATCATCATGCGCTGGATCGAGATCGCCGCATCGGAGGTGATCAGCTCGAAGAAGGCCAGGCCGATGCCGATCAACTGGTCGCGCAGCGGGCCGTCCGCGTCGGCCACGAACAGGGCATCGGGCAGCATTTCAATGCACTTGGACTGCACGGCCTCGGAAAACAGGGTTTCCTTGTCGCCGAAGTGGCTGTACACGGTCAGCTTCGAGACGCCGGCCTGGGCGGCAATGGCGTCCATGCTCACGCCGGTATAGCCCTGTTCGATGAACAGTACCTTGGCTGCTTCAAGGATCGCCGCGCGCTTGCCCAGATCCTTGGGGCGCCCGGGTCCGGCGGCCTTGGCAGCAGGCTTGGCCGACGGCTTGCGGGAAGTGGAAGAACTCATCGCAACAATACTAGACCAAGCGGTTCGATATTTATACTATACCGGCCGGTTTATTAAATTGGGCCGGCAGTCGCGGCTCCCCCTTGTTGCAACCCTGCGTTTTCAGGACGTTGACCGATGAAGATCGTGCGCTGGATGGGCGGTATGGTGTGGGTGGCTGCGCTGGCAGCCTGTTCGGGACAGGAACAGGCGCCGCAGGCGGCCGTGCCGGTACTGGTGGTTCACCCCGGCGAACAGGCCGGACAGGCGCCGGCGGCGTTCCCGGGCACGGTGCGTGCCCGGCAGGAAAGCCCGCTGTCGTTCCGCGTCGGTGGCAACCTGGTCAAGCGCCATGTCGATGCCGGGCAGCGGGTAAAGAAGGGCGACGTGCTGGCCGAGCTGGATGCAGCCGACTTCGCATTGCAGGCCCGCGCTTCGCAGGCGCAGCTGGCCGCAGCTGAAGCCGACCTGGTGCGTGCCCGCGACGACCTCAAGCGCTACCAGGTGCTGGCCGACCAGCAACTGGTCAGCCGTTCGCAGCTGGACCAGCAGTCCGCCGCCTTCAAAGCGGCGCAGGGCCAGGCCAACGCCGCCCGCGCCAACCTCGATGTGCTGCGCAACCAGGCCGACTACGCGCAGCTGCGCGCACCGGCTGACGGCGTGATCGCCAGCCGCGAGGCCGAGGCCGGGCAGGTGGTGTCCGCCGGACAGACCATCTTCAACCTGGCCGCCGATGGTGGCCGCGAAGTGCTGATCGACCTGCCCGAGGCCACCATCCGCGACTATGCGGTGGGTCAGCCGGTCGAGGTGGAGTTGTGGAACCGCCCGGGGCAGCGCCTGCCGGGCACAATCCGCGAGATTGCCGCCGCCGCCGATCCGCAGGCACGCACCTATGCCACCCGCGTCAGCCTGGCCGCCGATGCGCTGGCCGATGTCGAACTGGGCCAGAGCGCACGCGTCTACAGCAGCGCCGGCCGCCACGGCACCCTGCAGCTGCCGCTGGGCGCACTGCAGCGCGGTGCCAACGGTGCCGCCAGCGTGTGGGTGGTCGATCCGGCCAACAGTACGCTGAAGGCCGCAGCGGTCACCACTGGGGCGTTTGGCAGCGAGACGGTACCGGTACTGTCCGGCGTGAACGCGGGTGACTGGGTGGTTGCTGCCGGCGGACACCTGCTGCGCGCCGGCCAGCCGGTGATCGCGGTGGATCGTCAGAACCGCCCGGTGCTGAAGCCGGCTACGCCGGCGGCTGCCGCCAAGGCCAAGGAGTAAGCCGGTGCGCCGCTTCAATCTTTCCGAGTGGGCGCTGGCCAATCGTCCGCTGGTGTTGTTTGCGATGCTCGCCTTCGCCCTCATCGGCGCATGGTCGTACAAGCATCTGGGCCAGTCCGAAGACCCGCCGTTCACCTTCAAGGCGATGGTGGTGCGCACGCTGTGGCCGGGCGCCACCGCCGAGCAGGTCTCGCGGCAGGTGACCGAGCCGATCGAGAAGGCGTTGATGAACACCGGCGAGTACGAGTTCATCCGCTCGTACTCGCGCCCGGGTGAATCGCAGGTCATCTTCATGGCCCGCGACAGCCTGCGTTCCAGGCAGATTCCGGACCTCTGGTACCAGGTGCGCAAGCGCGTGGGTGACATCCGCCCGACGCTGCCGCGCGAGATCGTCGGCCCGTTCTTCAACGATGAGTTCGGCGATACCTACGGCAACATCTATGCGTTGACCGGCAAGGGCTTCGACTACGCGGTGATGCGTGACTACGCCGACCGCATCCAGCTGGAACTGCAGCGCGTGCCCGACGTCGGCAAGATCGACCTGGTCGGCCTGCAGGACGAGAAGGTGTGGATCGAGCTGTCCAACACCCGGCTGGCCACGCTGGGCGTGTCGATGCAGCAGGTGCAGCAGGCACTGGCCGACCAGAATGCGGTGACCGGCACCAGCTTCTTCGAGACCGCCACCGATCGCGTGCAGCTGCGCGTGACCGGCCAGTTCAACGACATCGAAGCGATCCGCCAGTTCCCGATCCGCGCCGGTGACCGCACCGTACACCTGGGCGATATCGCCGAGGTCAAGCGTGGCTTCGCCGATCCCGCGTCGCCGAAGATGCGCTTCATGGGTGAAGAGGCGATTGGGCTGGCGGTGGCGATGAAGGATGGCGGTGACATCCTCAAGCTCGGCGCCAACCTCGATGCCGAGTTCGAACGCCTGCAGAAGACCCTGCCGGCCGGTATGCAGCTGCGCAAGGTGTCCGACCAGCCGCAGTCGGTGGAAGAGTCGGTCGGCGAGTTCGTGCAGGTACTGACCGAGGCGGTGGTGATCGTGCTGCTGGTCAGCTTCTTCTCGCTGGGCCTGCGCACCGGTCTGGTGGTGGGCGTGACCATCCCGCTGGTGCTGGCGATGACGTTCTTCGTCATGCACTACTTCGACATCGGCCTGCACAAGATCTCGCTGGGTGCGCTGGTGCTGGCGCTGGGCCTGCTGGTGGACGATGCGATCATCGCGGTGGAGATGATGGCCACCAAGATGGAACAGGGTTACGACCGCCTGCGCGCGGCCAGTTTTGCTTGGGAATCAACTGCGTTCCCGATGCTGACCGGTACGCTGATCACGGCGGCCGGCTTCCTGCCGATCGCTACCGCGGCATCGAGCACCGGTGAGTACACCCGCTCGCTGTTCCAGGTGGTGACCATCGCGCTGGTGGTGTCGTGGATCGCGGCGGTGCTGTTCATCCCGTACCTGGGCGACAAGATGCTGCCGGACCTGTTCAATCCGCAGCCGCCGAAGCCGGGCAGCCTGTCCGCGCGCTGGCTGGCCAGGCGCCAGCAGTGGGCCGACCGCTACCCGGCGCTGGCCAACCTGATCGCGCCGCCGCAGCACGGGCATGACCATGATCCGTACCAGCGCCCGTTCTACCGCAGTTTCCGTCGCTTCCTCGATGGCTGCCTGCGTCACCGCTGGTGGGTGATCGCCGCGACCATCGCGCTGTTCGTGTTCTCGCTGATGATGTTCCGCTTCGTGCCGCAGCAGTTCTTCCCGGATTCGACCCGGCCGGAATTGATGGTGGACATCGAGCTGGCCGAGGGCGCGTCGCTGCGCTCGACCCAGGCCCAGGCCGAGAAGCTGGAGAAGCTGCTGTCCAGCCGCGAGGGCATTGCCAACTACGTCTCCTACGTGGGCACCGGTTCGCCGCGCTTCTACCTGCCGCTGGACCAGCAGCTGCCGGCCACCAACTTCGCCCAGTTCGTGGTGCTGGCCAAGGACATCAAATCGCGCGAAAGCACCCGTGACTGGCTGCTGCACGAAGTGATTCCGAAGTTCCCGGACGTGCAGATGCGCGTGACCCGCCTGGAGAACGGCCCGCCGGTCGGCTATCCGGTGCAGATGCGTATTTCCGGCGAGCACATCGAGAAGGTGCAGGCGATCGCGCGCCAGGTCGAAGCCAAGGTGCGTGAGAACCCACACGTGATGAACGTGAACCTGGACTGGAGCGAGCCGAGCAAGGTAGTGCGGCTGGTGATCGACCAGGAGCGCGCCCGCGCGCTGGGCGTGAGCAGTGCCCAGGTCAGCCAGTTCCTGTCCAGTTCGCTGGCTGGGCAGTCGGTGAGCGTGTACCGCGAAGGCAACCGCCAGATCGAGATGCTGCTGCGTGGTCCGGCTGATGAGCGCAACCAGCTGGAGCTGCTGTCCAGCCTGTCGATGCCGACCGCCAACGGCGGCAGCATCACGCTGTCGCAGGTGGCGACGATGGAGTATGGCTTTGAGGACGGCATCATCTGGCACCGCAACCGGTTGCCGACGGTGACCGTGCGTGCCGACATCAGCGACGGCATGCAGCCGCTGGACGTGGTGCACCAGATCCTGCCGACGCTGGACGGGATCCGCGCTGAACTGCCCAGTGGCTACCTGCTGGAGACCGGCGGTACGGTGGAGGATTCGGCCCGTGGCCAGAACTCGATCAAGGCCGGCATGCCGCTGTTCCTGGTGGTGGTGGCCACGCTGCTGATGCTGCAGCTGCGCAGCTTCTCGCGTGCGGCGATGGTGCTGGTAACCGCGCCGCTGGGCATCATCGGTGCGACGTTGTTCCTGCTGCTGTTCCGCGCGCCGTTCGGCTTCGTGGCGCTGCTGGGCACGATTGCACTGGCGGGCATGATCATGCGCAACTCGGTGATCCTGATCGACCAGATCCAGCAGGATATCGATGCCGGGCATGATCGCTGGCATTCGATCATCGATGCCACGGTGCGCCGTTTCCGCCCGATCGTGCTGACCGCGCTGGCGGCGGTGCTGGCGATGATTCCGCTGTCGCGCAGTGCGTTCTATGGCTCGATGGCGATTTCGATCATGGGTGGCCTGATCGTGGGCACGGTGCTGACCCTGGTGTTCCTGCCGGCGCTGTACGCGGCGTGGTTCCGGGTGAAGCCGGACGAATCCGGGGCATAACGCCCCGGGTTCTACGGCCACCGCCTCTGGTAGGTGCCAACCTTGGTTGGCACGGATGCATGCATCCACGCATGGCGTGGAGCTATTGCAGCTGCAGGCCGCTCCGCAGCACCGGCAGCAGCCATTCGATGAACACCTGCACGCGCAGCGCACGGTGGTGCCGATGCGGTTGCAACAGAGTCACCGGCAACGGCTGCGCCACATACTGCGGCATCACTTCCACCAGTTCGCCGGATTGCAGTTCCGCCTGCACGTCGTAGCGCGGAATCTGCAGCAAGCCCAGTCCGGCTACGCAGCACGCGATCGACGCCTCGGCGCTGTTCACCCGCACCCAGCCGGGCATCGGCAGCGTGCGCAGCTGGCCGCCGTCCTGCCACTCCCACGGTTCCACCCGTGCCGTGGTCGGCGACGCATAGTTCACCGCGCGGTGCTGCTGCAGGTCGGCAGGATGCTCCGGTACACCATGCTCGCGCAGGTAGGCTGGCGCGGCAACGTTGACGAAGTCGAGTTGTCCCAGTGTGCGCGCCACCAGGCTGGAGTCACCCAGCTGACCGACCCGCAGCACCGCATCGCAACCGTCTTCGATCAGGTTCACCGCGCGGTCGGTCATGCCCAGGTCGACTTCCACCTGCGGATACTGCGCGAAGAACCCGGGCAGCGCCGGAGCGATGATGCGACGGCCGATGCGACTGGGCACGTCGATCTTCAGCAAACCGACCGGTTGCGCGTCGTCCTGCCGGAACAGCGATTCAGCGTCTTCGACTTCGGCGATCAGGCGCAGGCAGCGGGCATGGAACACGTCGCCATCATGGGTGGTGGACACCCGGCGGGTCGAGCGCTGCAGCAGGCGGGTGCCGAGCCGCTGCTCCAGCTCCGCAATGGCTGCCGAGACGGTGGAGCGGGGTAGGCCGAGCTGGTCGGCGGCGCGGGTGAAGCTGGCGCACTCCACCACCCGGGTGAAGATGCGGAAGCGATCGATCCGGTCCATTGTTCGCTGGCTCTGGAAAGTTAAGTCAATGTGGCGGGCTTTATCCGCTTTTTCTGCACGATATCGTCGTCAGGGCAGGGTTGCCACCCCGGGCAGCCTCCTCCCCGAGACCGAAGCCATGACCGACCATTCCCTCAAGGGCAAGACCGTGCTGATCGCTGGTGGCGCCAAGAACCTGGGCGGCCTGATCGCCCGCGACTTCGCTGCACAGGGCGCCAAAGCCATCGTCATCCACTACAACAGCGCCGCCACCCAGGCCGATGCAGAGGCGACCGTCGCCGCCGTGCAGGCCGCCGGCAGCAAGGCGGTGGCCCTGCAGGGGGACCTGACCTCGGCGGCAGCGATGGAGCGCTTGTTCGCCGATGCCGTGGCCGCAGTCGGCCGTCCCGACATCGCCATCAATACGGTCGGCAAGGTATTGAAGAAACCGCTGCTGGACATCAGCGAAGCGGAGTACGACGAGATGAGCGCGGTCAACGCCAAGGCGGCGTTCTTCTTCCTCAAGGAAGCCGGCCGCCACGTCAACGACGGTGGTCGCATCTGCACCCTGGTCACCTCATTGCTGGGTGCCTACACGCCGTTCTATTCCAGCTACGCCGGTACCAAGGCGCCAGTCGAGCACTTCACCCGCGCGGCGTCGAAGGAGTTCGGTGAGCGCGGCATTTCGGTGACCGCGATCGGCCCTGGTCCGATGGACACGCCGTTCTTCTACCCGGCCGAGAGCGCCGATGCGCAGGCGTATCACAAGACCGCGGCGGCGCTGTCCGCATTCACCCGCACCGGCCTGACCGATATCGCCGATATCGTGCCGTGGATCCGCTTCCTGGTGACCGATGGCTGGTGGATGACCGGGCAGACGATTCTGGTCAATGGTGGGTACACCACCAAGTAAGGCAGCCACGCATGGCGTGGATCTGCTGCGCGACATTCGAACGATCCACGCATGGCGTGGATTTACAGTAGAGCCACCCCATGGGTGGCTGCGCACAATGACCAAAGGGAGAGGCGCCACGCATGGAGTGGCGCCATCGGATCAGTTGAGTTTGGCCAGCACCGCATCCGTGGCGGCGGCGGTACTCACGGCCTGGCCCTTGGCGGCCAGGTCGGCAGTGAACACCCCATCATCCAGCACCGCATGCACGGCCGCTTCCACCGCGGCGGCTTCGGCTTCCAGGCCCAGCGAATGGCGCAGCAGCATCGCTGCGCTGAAGATCGTTGCGTACGGATTGGCGATGCCCTTGCCGGCGATGTCCGGGGCTGAACCGTGGATGGGCTCGTAGATGCCCACGGCGCCCGGCTCACCCAGCGAGGCCGACGGCAGCAGGCCCAGCGAACCGGCCAGCATCGAGGCTTCATCGGTGAGGATGTCGCCGAACATGTTCTCGGTCACGATCACGTCGTACTCGCGCGGCTTGGCCAGCAGGTGCATGGCCATTGAATCGACCAGCTGGTGCTCCAGGGCAACGTCCGGGAACTCCTCGCGGCCGATGCGCGCGGCCACGTCACGCCACAGGCGCGAGGTTTCCAGCACGTTGGCCTTGTCCACCGAGGTGACCTTGCCGCGACGCTGCTGCGCCAGGCGGAAGGCACTGCGCAGCACGCGTTCGATCTCGGCCACGGTGTAGCGGCACAGGTCGCTGGCGCTGTCGGCGTCGCGGGTCTTGTCGCCGAAGTAGATGCCACCGGTCAGTTCGCGCACCACCACGAAGTCCACGCCCTGCAGCAGCTCGGCCTTGATCGGCGAGGCATGCAGCGCGGCTTCGTGGGTGCGCACCGGGCGCAGGTTGGCGTACAGGCCCAGCGCCTTGCGGATCGCCAGCAGGCCCTGTTCGGGGCGCACCTTGGCGTTCGGGTCGGACCACTTCGGGCCGCCAACCGCGCCCAGCAGCACGGCGTTGGCGGCCTGGCAGGCAGTCAACGTGGAGGCGGGCAGCGGTTCGCCATGACGGTCGATGGCGATGCCACCGATGTCGTGCTCGCTGAAGGTGAAGGTGTGGTTGAAGCGTTCGGCGACGGCCTTCAGGACGGCCACTGCCGCGGCGGCCACTTCCGGGCCGATGCCATCACCGGGCAGGACAACAATCTCAGCGTGCATGCTCACTCTCGTAACGTTCGATTTCAGGGACACGGCCCAACAGATACCCCAACTGGTCGACGCCTTCCAGCAGGCAGGTCTGCGAGAAGCCATCCAGCGGGAAGGAATAGACGCGGCCATCGGGCGCGCGCAGTTCGCGCGCAGCCACGTCGATGGTCAGCTCATCGTCCGGGCGCTGCATCAGCGCCTGTACGTCGGCCTCGTCCAGCACGATCGGCAGCAGGCCGTTCTTCAGCGAGTTGCCGCGGAAAATATCTGCGATCTCGCTGCTGACGATGGCACGCAGGCCCAGGTCGGTCAGTGCCCACGGCGCATGCTCGCGCGAGGAACCGCAGCCGAAGTTGCGGCCCGCCAGCAGGATGCTGCGGCCGGCGTTGTGCGGCTGGTTGAAGGCGAAGTCAGCCACCGGCGAACCGTCGGCCTGCCAGCGCCAGTCATTGAAGGCGTTGCGGCCCAGGCCGGCACGTTCGGTGGTGGACAGGAACCGCGCCGGGATGATCTGGTCGGTGTCGATGTTGGTCTGGCGCAGCACCACACTGGCCGAGGTCAGGGTACGGAAACCGGCCATCACGCCACCTCCTGTGCGAACAGTTCGCGGGTATCGGCAACGTGCCCGTTCACAGCGGCCCACGCCGCGCTCATCGGCGACGCCAGCAGCGTGCGCGAACCGGGGCCCTGGCGGCCTTCGAAATTGCGGTTGCTGGTGCTCACGGCCAGCTGGCCGGGTGCGACCAGATCGCCGTTCATGGCGATGCACATCGAGCAGCCCGGCTCGCGCCACTCGGCACCGGCCGCGCGCACGATTTCGTGGATGCCTTCGGCCTCGGCCTCGCGCTTGACGATCTCCGAGCCCGGCACCACCAGCATGCGCACGCGGTCAGCGACGCGGCGGCCGCGCAAGACCTGCGCGACTTCGCGCATGTCGCTCAGGCGGCCATTGGTGCACGAACCGACGAACACCACGTCCACCGGCGTACCGGCCAGCGCCTTGCCCGCCTGGAAGTGCATGTAGTCCAGGCCCTTCTGTGCGGCGGCATCGTTGGCCGCCGGAATCGGCGCGTCCACTGCGATGGCCGTGCCCGGATGGGTGCCCCAGGTCAGGGTCGGGCGGATGTCGGCGGCGTGGATGTGCACTTCGCTGTCGAAGCGTGCGCCGTCATCGCTGCGCAGCTGCTGCCAGCGCGCCACGGCAGCGTCGAAGTCGGCGCCCTTGGGGCCGCGCGGCGTGCGGGCGACGAAGTCGAAGGTGACCTGGTCCGGCGCCACCATGCCGGCACGCGCGCCGGCTTCGATCGACATGTTGCACAGGGTCATGCGCTGTTCCATGTCCATCGCTTCGATGGTGCTGCCACGGAACTCGATGACGTGGCCGGTGCCACCGTTGACGCCGATCACGCCGATGATGTGCAGCACCACGTCCTTGGCACCGACGCCTGGCGCCAATGGGCCATCAACGGTGATGGCGAAGGTCTTGGCCTTGCGCTGCAGCAGGCACTGCGTGGCCAGCACGTGGCCGACTTCGCTGGTGCCGATGCCGAAGGCCAGCGAACCGAACGCACCATGGGTGGAGGTGTGACTGTCGCCGCAGACGATGGTCATGCCCGGCTGGGTGAAGCCCTGTTCCGGCGCGATCACGTGGACGATGCCGCGGTTGTCCGAGGCCATGTCGAACAGCTCGATGCCATGCTTGGCGCAGTTGCGCGCCAGCGTGGCGACCTGTGCCTCGGAGGCGGCGCTGGCATAGGGCAGCGTGCCGTCAGCGGCGGCCGGCAGGGTCGGCGTGGAGTGGTCCATCGTCGCCTTGGTGCGGTCCGGGCGGCGCGGCGACAAGCCGCGCTCGCGCAGCTCGGTGAATGCCTGCGGCGAGGTCACCTCGTGGATCAGGTGCAGGTCGATGTACAGCACGGCGGGCGCGCTGTCGGATTCGGGAACCACCACGTGGGCGTCCCACAGTTTGTCGTACAGGGTGCGGGGTGCGGAAGTCATGCGTATGCCTGGCAGAAGTACGAAATAGCGAACATCAGTAA
The DNA here is from genome assembly GCF_029841665.1 of Stenotrophomonas sp. GD03819. Lineage (NCBI taxonomy): Bacteria > Pseudomonadati > Pseudomonadota > Gammaproteobacteria > Lysobacterales > Lysobacteraceae > Stenotrophomonas > Stenotrophomonas sp. GD03819. The sequence continues at coordinate 9,275 of NZ_JAOCEW010000023.1, read as the reverse complement.
AGAAAGCGGAACGGTCAAGTCAGCGACGGCGGGCGAGCACGCGCAGCCGCACGTAGTCCGCCAGCGCCTGGCCGGCGGCATTGCGCGGCAGCTCGGCCAGCAGCGCGGTGGCGGCCTCGCGCACCGTAGCGCGTGCCTCGGCTGGCAGGTCGTCCAGCAGCGGCGCGGCGAAGACGCGCAGCCAGCCCGCCACGCCGGTCGGCAATGCCGTTGGGCGCGGCGTGCACTCGATCAGCTGCACCTGGAAGCCATGCTGGCGCAGGCGGTCGGCGTAGGCATCGGCCGTCGGGAAGTACCACTGGAAGGCGCTGGCGCCATGGCCGTGCGCCACGCGTGCGGCCTGCACGGCCGCGATGATCGTGGCCACGTTGCCATGGCCGCCGAACTCGGCGACGAAGCGGCCACCGGGGCGCAGCGCGCGGCGTACGCCTTCCAGCACGCGGTCCGGGGTGCCCATCCAATGCAGTGCCGCGTTGCTGAACACTGCATCGAACTCGCTGTCGAACGACAGTGCGTGGCCGTCCATCACCTGGGCATCGACACCGCGCGCGCGGGCGGCGATCACCAGTTCCGGCGAGGCATCCACGCCGTGGATGCGTGCGCCGCTCAGGGCCAGTTCGGTGCTGAGCACGCCATCGCCACAGCCCAGGTCGAGGATGCGCTCACCGGCGCGCGGGTCGAGCAGGCGCGAGACCGCGCCGCCGAGCAGCGGGACGAAGCCGGCGTCGATCGCATAGTCCTGGGCGTTCCACTGCTGGCCAGCGGCGCTGGCCGGGGTGAAGGTGTCGAAGGCGCTCATGGCGGGTTCCTCAGGCGGTGGCAGGGGTGGGAACGTCGGTGCTGTTGTGGGCGGTGGCCTGGCGCTGGCGCAGCAGGCGGTTGGCCACATCCAGCCAGGCCAGCGCGGAGGCTTCGATAATGTCCTTGCTGGTGCCGGTGCCGTCGTACTCCACGCCTTCGTGGCGCACGCTCAGGTTGGCCTCACCGCGCGCATCGGCGCCGATGCCGACGCTGTGCACGTGGTAGCTGTCCAGCATCAGCTGCACGCCGGTAGCGGCCGACAGCGCGCCGAACAGCGCATCGACCGGGCCATCGCCCTGCGCGGTCTCGGCCACGCGGTTGCCGTCCGGGTCGGACAGTTCGACCAGCGCGTTGGCGCGGCTGCCGACATCGCTGATGGTCATCGAGGCCAGGCGGTAGCCCTGCGCGTTGGAGCCGCCCTGCATCAACGTCTGCAGGTCGGCATCGGTGACCACGCGCTGCTGTTCGCACAGGCCCTTGAACTGCTCGAACACCAGTTTCAGTTCGTCTTCGTCCAGCCAGAAGCCCAGCGCACGCAGGCGCGCTTCAACAGCGGCGCGGCCACTGTGGCGGCCCAGCACCATCTGCGAGTCCTCCCAACCCACGTCTTCCGGGCGCATGATTTCGTAGGTACCGCGATGGCGCAGCATGCCGTGCTGGTGGATGCCCGATTCGTGGGCGAACGCGTTGGCGCCGACGATGGCCTTGTTGCGCTGTACCGGCATGCCGACCAGGCGCTGCAGCAACTGCGAGGTGCCGACGATGCGCGGGGTGTTGATCGAACTGTCCTGCTCGTAGAAGGCCTGGCGTACCTTCAGCACCATGGCGATCTCTTCCAGCGAACAGTTGCCGGCGCGCTCGCCGATGCCGTTGACGGTGCACTCGACCTGGCGCGCGCCGCCTTCGATGGCGGCCAGCGAGTTGGCCACGGCCAGGCCCAGATCATTGTGGCAGTGCGCGCTGAAGATCACATTGGCGGCGTTCGGTACATCGGCGACGCCGGCGATGACCTGCTGGAACATCGCGCGGATTTCTTCCGGCGTAGTGAAGCCGACGGTGTCGGGCAGGTTGATGGTGGTGGCGCCGGCGGCGATCGCTACGCGCGAGACCTCGATCAGGTAATCCAGCTCGGTACGGGTGGCATCCTCGGCCGAGAATTCGACATCGTCGATGTAGGAACGCGCCAGCGCTACGTGCTTGCGTACCGACTCCAGGACCTGCTCGCGGGTCATCCGCAACTTGTGCTCGCGATGCAGCGGGCTGGTCGACAGGAACACGTGCAGGCGCGGATTGGCGGCCGCTTCCAGGGCCCGTGCGGAAGTTTCGATGTCGGCCTGCAGGCAGCGCGACAGCACCGCCAGGCTCAGGCTCGGGCGGCGCAGTTCGCGGCCGATCAGCGCCATTGCCTCGCGGTCGGACTGCGAGCTGGCCGGGAAGCCGGTCTCGATGATGTCCACGCCCAGTTCGTCCAGCGCACGCGCCATCACCAGCTTCTGCGGCGGGCTCATGCTGCAGCCGGGGGACTGCTCACCGTCACGCAGGGTGGTGTCGAAGATGCGGATGCGCGGGGTGGTAATTCGTTCGATGGTGGTCACAGGGAAATCTCCTCGACAGCGGGCGTTGCGGCTTGCAGGTGGGAAGGGGGAGAGGTGGGGGAGGACGGCGCGCTGGCCCTGGCGGGCGAGCGGGGTGTTTCGCTGCGCCGTCGCCGCGGCTTGCGTGGCGGGCGCGGCCGGATGTCGGTGAGCAGGCCGGCCAGTACGCCGGCATCGATGTTGCCGCCGGACACCACCGCGCACTTGCGGCGGCCGGCGACGCGGCGGCCGGCAGCCAGCGCCAGCGCGCCGGCGCCCTCGGCGATGATGTGTTCTTCCAGCGCCAGCCGCACCAGGGTTTCGCGCAGCTCGGCTTCGCGCACGATCACCACGTCGTCCAGCAGCGATGTGCACAGGCGGCGGGTCAGGAAGCCGGGGATCTTCACTCGCACGCCATCGGCCAGCGAGGCGACGGGGGCAATCTCACGGACATCGCCACGGATCGCGCGCGCCATCGAGTCAACGCCTTCCACCTGTGCACCAACCACGCGCACGCCCTGTGATTTCAGCGCCAGGGCCACGCCGGAGGCCAGTCCACCGCCGCCGATCGGCACGATCACCACGTCAGGGGCATGCGCGGCCAGTTCGATGCCGACCGTGCCCTGGCCGGCGATCACGTCGGCATCATCGAACGCGGACAGGAAGCGGTAGCCGTGGCGCCGCGCCAGTTCGACCGCGAAGGCGTAGGCCTCGTCGTAGCTGTTGCCGTGCTGGCGCACGGTGGCGCCCCAATGGGCGACGCCGGCGATCTTGGTCGCCGGCGCGCCATGCGGCATCACCGTGATGGCCGGTACGTCCAGACGGTAGGCGGCCCAGGCCACGCCTTGGGCGTGGTTGCCGGCCGAGGCGCAGATCACCGGACGGGTGTCGCCGCGTTCGCGGCCGGCCAGCAGAGCGTTCAAGGCGCCGCGCACCTTGTAGGAACCGGTGCGCTGCAGGTTCTCCAGCTTCAGCCAGGTGCCGAAGCGCTCGGCATGGTGCAGCGGGGTGGGCGGCAGGAAGCGGCGCAGGCGGGCCTGCGCGGCCAGGACGTCGGCGACGCTTACGTCGCCGACATCGCTTTCCTGGCTGGCATCAGCGGCCGGCATGGGCCACCAGCGCGGTGCCGAAGACCGCCGCGTGCGGGCACGGGCGACGAAGAAGACGCCTCCGTACCGGCACCGTGGTCGCTACGGTACGGGTGTTCATGGCGATACTCCTTCCACGGCGGTGACCTGTACGGACACGCAGTCGTAGATCTTCTCGATCTGCCGGCACAGCGTTTCCGCCGGGCGCTGGCCATCCACCACCAGCTGCAGGTGCCAGCGGCCATCGTCGGCGGCCACCGGCGCACCGCTGATCGCACGCGGCGCGAAGCCGCGACGCTCGGCCATGCCGATCACGCGCAGCAGCGCGCCTTCGGCCGGGTGCAGCACCAGGTCAAGCCGGTATTGCATTGGGGGTCTCCTGGCGGGCATGGGCGGGGTTGCTTTCCAGCATCGTGCTGTTGGCGGTGTTCGGCGGCACCAGCGGCCACACGTTGGCGCGTGCATCGATGGCCACGTGCAGCAGTGCCGGGCCCGGTTCGGCCAGCAGCGCGGCCAGGCCGCCTTCCACGTCGTCGCGGTTGTCGACGCGGGTGGCGGCGATGCCGAACACCTGCGCCAATGCCACGAAGTCCGGGTTGTCGGACAGGTCGATCTCGCTGTAACGCTCGGCGAAGAACAGCTCCTGCCACTGCCGCACCATGCCCAGCGAACTGTTGTCCAGCAGCACGATCTTTACCGGCAGGCGGCAGCGGGCGATGGTCGCCAGCTCCTGCACGTTCATCATGAAGCTGCCATCGCCGGACACCAGCACCACGGTGCGGTCGGGGCAGGCGAACTGCGCGCCCATCGCCGCCGGCAGGCCGAAGCCCATGGTGCCCAGCGCGCCGCTGGTCAGGTGGTTGCGCGGGTGGTTGAAGCGGCAGTGCTGGGCCACCCACATCTGGTGCTGGCCGACATCGCAGGCGATCACCGCATCGGCCGGGGCCAGCTCGCTCAGGCGCTTCAGCAACGCCGGCGCGTAGATGTGCTGGCCGGGTGCATCGTAGCGGGCGGCGAAGCGATCGCGGTGCTGCGCGCAACGCTTGCGCCATGCATCCTGGTGGGCCCTGGGGGAGGGGAAGGCCGCACGCAGGGCACGGATGGCATGGCCGACATTGCCAGGCACGGCGACGTCGGCGCTGCGCAGCTTGGAGATCTCGTAAGCGTCCGCATCGATGTGGACGACGCGGGCGAATGGCGCGAACTCGGCCAGCTTGCCGGTGGCGCGGTCATCGAAGCGCGCCCCCAGCACCAGCAGCAGGTCGCTTTCCTGCACGGCCATGTTGGCCGCGCGGGTGCCATGCATGCCCAGCATGCCCAGCGACTGCGGATGGCTGGCCGGCAGCGCACCCAGGCCACGCAGGGTCATCACCGTGGGGATGGCGCTGGCCTCGACGAAGTCGCGCAGGTCCTGCACCGCATCACCCAGCGCGATGCCGCCACCGGCGTAGACCACCGGCTTCTCGGCCGCCGCCAGTGCGGCGATCGCCTCGGCGATGGCGGCCTCGGCCGGCGCCGGCGGCGGTTCGACGCTGCTGGGCACATGCACCGGCAGATGGCTGGCATCGGCCAGCTGCACATCCTTGGGCAGGTCGATCAGCACCGGGCCGGGACGGCCCTCGCGGGCGATGCGGAAGGCATCGGCCACCACGCGCGGCAGATCATCGACGCTGCGCACCAGCCAGCTGTGCTTGACGATCGGCATCGTCAGGCCGAACACATCCAGTTCCTGGAAGGCGTCGGTGCCCAGCAGCGGCGTGCCGACCTGGCCGGTGATGCAGACCATCGGCACCGAATCCAGCATCGCGTCGGCAATGCCGGTGACCAGATTCGAGGCGCCGGGGCCGGAGGTGGCCACGCAGACGCCGACCTGGCCGCTGGCGCGGGCGAAGCCATTGGCCGCCAGCGCTGCACCCTGCTCGTGGCGCACCAGGATGTGCTTCAGCGACGAATCCACCAGCGCGTCGTAGAACGGCATGATGGTGCCGCCGGGATAGCCGAACAGCGTGCGGACGCCCTCGGCCTCCAGCGCCTGGGTCAGCCAGCGCGCGCCGTTGGGCGGCGCGCTGCGGTGTGTGGGAGAGTTCATGGGGGACCTTGCAGAGCGGGTGGGGGTGCCGCGTTGTTACGCGGCTTGACCTTGCAACCAGACCATCTTGGCGCGCAGTTCCTTGCCTACCTTCTCGATCGGGTGTTCCAGGTCGGCCTGCTTGAACTTGTTGTAGTTCGGCAGGCCCGCTTCGTACTCGGCCACCCAGTTCTTGGTGAAGGTACCGTCCTGGATGTCCTTCAGCACTTCCTTCATGCGTGCCTTGGTGCCGGCATCGATCACGCGCGGGCCGCTGACGTAGTCGCCGTACTGCGCGGTCTCGGAGATGAATTCCAGCATGCGCGAGATGCCACCTTCGTAGAACAGGTCCACGATCAGCTTCAGTTCGTGCAGTACTTCGTAATAGGCGATCTCCGGCTGGTAGCCGGCTTCGACCAGGGTCTCGAAACCGGCCTGCACCAGCGCCGAGGCGCCGCCACACAGCACCGCCTGCTCACCGAACAGATCGGTCTCGGTTTCTTCCTTGAAAGTGGTCTGGATCAGGTTGGCGCGGGCGCCGCCGAGGCCGGCTGCATAGGCCAGGGCGTACTCAGCCGCCTTGCCGCTCTTGTCCTGGTAGACCGCCCAGATGCACGGCACGCCACGGCCGATTTCATACTCGCGGCGGACCAGCGCGCCCGGGCCCTTCGGTGCGACCAGTACCACGTCGAGATCGTCACGCGGCTTGATCATGTCGAAATGAACGTTCAGGCCGTGCGCGAACAACAGCACCGCACCCTGCTTCATGTTCGGCGCCAGCACGTCGTCGTACAGCTTCTTCTGCACCATGTCCGGGGTCAGCACGGCAACCAGGTCGGCATCCTTCACTGCATCGGCCGGGGCCTTGACGGTGAAGCCATCGGCCTGTGCCTTGACCTCGGTCGGGCCGCCCGGACGCAGGCCTACCACCACGTCGAAGCCGGATTCGCGCAGGTTCAGTGCGTGGGCGCGGCCCTGGCTGCCGTAGCCGATGACGGCGATCTTGGTCTGGGGCAGGTCGTTGGTGCTCATGGGGGAGGTTCCTTGCGGTGGGAAGAAAAAAGAACGGCCGGTCGTCGAAGGTGACGTGCCGGCCGGTCAGGGGAAAGCGGTGGAGGAGGCGCCATGCGTCGCACAGGCACAGCCGCTACGAGGCGTCGTGGCGGTGCTGGTCCAGGTTTTGAAGTTGGCGTTGTTCATGGTGGTTGCGTCTGAAACCAGGTCCTGAAATGAAAAAACCCGCACCGGGGCGGGTGCGGGTTTTGATGAGTTCCGGTGTGTTTGTTGCTTACACGCTGGCTCGTCCCGCACCTGTTGGCTGGGTAATAAGTACGAGCACAAGAATCGAACGCAGCGAGGCGGCGCCGATGTCGGCGGCTTCGATGTGGGGTCGCGGTGGCGTGTTGTGATGCAACATGTGATCGAGAGAAACACAGCCATTTCGGCGCTGTCAACCCTCGCGACGGATTTTCTATCGGTTTCCGGCGCATCCAGCGCAATCGCTTGCGGCACAAGGATGGTTGCCGCTGAAAGTGTTTCGATGAACCCGAATTCACTCCTTTCAGAGCGGTTTCTGCGCGGAATCCGGGCTGTTTTCGCCTTGGTGGGTGCGGGCTTGGGTCCGCACCCACCGAAAGACCATCGCCCATGACCTCTGCCCGATACCGCGTGAAGGCCGCAGCGGCGAAGATCGGAGCACCACCCTTCCATCGGAACCCGACCGTGTCCCGACGCCTTGCCCGTTCCCTGCTCGCCACCGCCGTGCTCGCCGCCATGCCTGCACTGTCCTTCGCCGCCGACCGCATTACCGGCCAGACCTTCGCCACCCGTTCGGAGGTGATCGCCCCGCACGCCATGGCCGCCACGTCGCAGCCGCTGGCCACCCAGATCGCGCTGGACGTGATGAAGGGCGGCGGTTCGGCAGTGGACGCTGCGATTGCCGCCAATGCCGCGCTCGGCCTGATGGAGCCCACCGGCAACGGCATCGGCGGCGACCTGTTCGCCATCGTCTGGGACCCGAAGACGCAGAAGCTCTATGGCTACAACGGCTCGGGCCGCTCGCCGAAGTCGCTCACCCTGGCCGAGTTCCAGCGCCGTGGCCTGAAGGACATTCCGGCCACCGGCCCGCTGCCGGTCTCGGTGCCCGGCGCGGTCGACGGCTGGTTCGCGCTGCACGACCGCTTCGGCCGCAAGCCGATGGCCGACAACCTGGCGCCGGCCATCCGCTATGCCCGCGAAGGGCACCCGGTGGCCGAAGTGATCGCGTACTACTGGGACCGCTCGGTGCCGAAGTTGTCGCAGTACCCGGGCTTCAAGGAGCAGTTCACGATCAACGGCCATGCCCCGCGCAAGGGCGAGATGTGGAAGAACCCGAACCTGGCCAGCACCCTGCAGAAGATCGCCGACGGCGGCCGCGACGCCTTCTACAAAGGTGACATCGCCCGCACGATCGGTGATTACTTCAAGGCCAACGGTGGCTACCTGAGTTACCAGGATATGGCCGACCACCATGGTGAATGGGTCGAGCCGGTCAGCAGCAACTACCGTGGCTACGACGTGTGGGAGCTGCCGCCGAACAGCCAGGGCATCGCTGCGCTGCAGATACTCAACGTGCTGGAAGGCTACGACTTCTCGAAGATCCCGTTCGGTTCACCGGAGCATGTGCACCTGTTCGTTGAAGCGAAGAAGCTGGCCTTCGCCGACCGTGCACGCTTCTACGCCGACATGGCATTCCAGCCGGCACCGGTGCAGAAGCTGATCTCCAAGGAGTACGCCGCGCAGCGCCGCGCGCTGATCTCGATGGACAAGGCGTTGAAGGAAGTGCAGCCGGGCACGCCGAAGCAGCTGGAGGAGGGCGACACGATCTACATGACCGTGGCCGATGCCGACGGCATGATGGTGTCGCTGATCCAGTCCAACTACCGCGGCATGGGCAGTGGCATGGCACCGCCGGGGCTGGGCTTCATCCTGCAGGACCGTGGCGAGATGTTCGTGTTGCAGAAGAATCATCCCAACGGTTATGCGCCGGGCAAGCGCCCGTTCCAGACCATCATTCCGGCCTTCATCACCAAGGGTGGCAAGCCGTACGCCAGCTTCGGCGTGATGGGCGGCGCGATGCAGCCGCAGGGCCACGCGCAGATCGTGATGAACCTGGTGGACTTCGGGATGAACCTGCAGGAAGCCGGCGATGCGCCGCGCATCCAGCACGAAGGTTCAACGGAACCGACCGGGCAGGCCACGGCGATGACCGACGGCGGCGAAGTGAATCTGGAAACCGGCTTCCCGTATGAAACGGTGCGCGCGCTGATGCGCAAGGGGCATCGCATCGTGTTCGCCGATGGCCCGTATGGCGGGTACCAGGCGATCATGCGTGATCCCGAGACCGGGGTTTACTACGGTGCTTCGGAGAGCCGCAAGGACGGGCAGGCGGCGGGGTATTGAGGTTTTCCGGCCACCGGGCTGAGCCCCCTCTGCGGTGGTGAGGGTTTCAGTGATGCTTGGTTTGGCCGGGCGGGTGGACTGTCTGGGGGCCGCTGCAAGTACGTCCATGTAAGCTCGGTCGCCGCTTGCTCGTGTGCGCTGTCCTGCGCACACGGCAAGACCGGGGTTGGGCGTCCTGCCCAACCCGCCCGAGGCATGCCTCGGGCCCATGCGGCTGACACCCCCGCCCAGCCCACCCGCCCGGCCACGGACAGTTTCCTGCGGCCGCCACCGCAGGAAGAGAAAGAAGAAGATCAAGAGCAA